>CAZNZH010000484.1:0-4884 GCA_964577445.1 uncultured Myxococcales bacterium | reverse complement strand
GTCCAGCTTTGCCTCGGCGTCGACCCAGCCCGCCAGCGCCTGGTCGTTGTGGCCGAGCGCCGCCAACGCCTCCGCCCGTCCCAGAGCGGCTCGCAGCGCCGCGTCCGCGACACCGGCTTCGCGCGCGACCTCGGCGAGGTCGTCGAACGCCTCGATCGCGCGCTCTGGGCGGCCCTCCGCCAGCGCGAGGCGACCCTCCAGGTCCAGCCGCCACGCCTCGATGAAGGGCGAGCCGCCGGCCCCCTCCGAGGCGGCAGCTTCAAGCCGCTCGCGCGCCTCGGGGATATGGCCGAGCTGAAATTGCGCCAGCGCAAGGTTGACCAGCGCGTTGCTGATCTCGGGCGGCGAGGCGCAGTCGGAGCGCCACGTCTGGAGCGCCTCGGTCAGGACCGGCAAGGTCTCCGCGGCACCGCCGGCTTCGACGATGGCCAGCCGGGCCCAGCCCAGGTTCGTCAGAAGCGTCGCCTTCGCGCAGCCGTCCTGCTGGCCCGCGCCGCCCGCCAGCAGGTCCGTCAGCATCCCGCCGGCCTCGGCGAATCGTCCCAGCTCGAGCAGCACGTTGGCGGTGACCTGGCGCACCTGAGCGCCGAGCGCGTCCAGGGCCAGCCGCGTCGCCCAGATGTTCGCTTCGTCGAGCGCCCGCAGCGCCTCCCGGTGATGTCCGGCCTTCTGGGCGATGGACGCGCGATTGAACGCGATGTGCGGCCGCGCCTCATCGAACCCCTCGACCGCGGGCAGGAGCGTGTCGAGCACCGCGCTCGCGTCGGCCAGTCTGAGCCCGTCGACCAGAATCCACACCAGCGCCATGCTGTCGCGCATCGCGTCGGAGACGAGCCCCGCCTCGCGGTCGAGGGCCAACGCGGCCCACAGGTCGGCCTCCGCGGGCGTCATCGCGCCCCGCGAGATATAAACCCGCGCCCGCATGCCCAGCAGGCGCGCGCGGTCTTCAGGGCCGGGCTCGGCGTGCAGCGCGTCTTCGACGACGCGGAGCGCGCCGTCGAGGTCGCGTTCGGCCCGCGCCCGCTGAGCCGCCGCGACGCTGGGCAGCTCGGAAAAACGGCCGAGGGTGATAGACCAGCCCGCCCGCGCTCCGCCCTCGCCCACCTCGACGCTCACGCGATCGGCGTCGGGTCCCGGCGTGAGCTGGAATCGGCGCCATCCGTCGTCCGCGGCGGCGAGCTCCGTCGACCTCGGGTCGGTCACGACGCGCGCCCCGACCCCGGCGCGGACGGCCAGCGTCAGGGTCGTGCTGTCCGAGACGAGGCAGACCGGGCCTGGTGTACGCCGAAATGACGCGCACCCAGCGGCCGCGACCTCGGCGCGTCGCGTCCGCGCCGCCTCGCAGCCCCCCCCGCCGCAGCCGGGGGCGAGGGTCGCGGCCACCGCGAGGGCGAGGGCCGCCACGAGCGGCACGGCCCACCGTGGCCAGCCCGAGCTCCGCGCGCCTATGGCGCGTCGTCCAGCTCCACTCGCGCGTCGAAGCGCTGCCATTGGGCTCCGTCCGCCGGCGCCGCTGTGGCCGCCTCCGGGGTGCTGGGCAGATCGTCTCTGCGCCCGATCACGACTCGCAGATCGACGAGGCCCGGGCTCGCGCCGAGCAGCGTCGCCGCGTCGCCCGCGATGCGCCCCGCGCCATCCGTCGACCACTCGACATCTGGGTCCCAACTCTCCCATGCGCCGCCAGAGTGACGCCGCCAAGCCCGAAGCGCTAGCTCCCCGGTCGCCGCCCTGGCCGGCCGCAGGACCAACACCAGCGAAGACCGCGGCGTGAACACCTGGGGCCCCGCCGCGCCGTCGGCGCCCCGGACGAGGGCCTCCGCGCCAGCGATCTCCAGGGCGTAAGCGGGCAGGGGCGCCTGCCCAGGGCCCCCGAAGGGCCGCAGCATCAGCACCAGCGCCGCGGCGGCGGCCAGCGGGACCGCGACCATGGCCAGCCGTCGCCACGTCCCCCCGCGTCGGTCCGCGAGCGAGATGACCTTCCCGCCCGTCGACGGCGCGTCCCTGGCCTCGAGCGCCTCGGCCACGCGCCGGTGGACGGCCTCGGTCGCGGCCTCATCGAAGGGCCGGTAGGTCTCCCAGCGCTCCGGGTCTTCGGCCTTCGCCGCGGCGGCCTCGGCCTCGTCCGCGCGGCCGTCTGCGAGGGCCTGCCACCGCCGATCCCCCGTGTTCACGGCCGCGCGCTGATTCGCCGCGGCCGCCCCCAGAGCGTGGAGAAGCTGCTCGTCCATCAGGCACCCCCTTCGTTTGAAGCTGGCGCGCGCGCCTTGACGCGGTCCAGCTCTTCCCCGATCTCGGCGACCCGCTTTCGCAGCCGCGAGCGCCATGTGTAGACCGCGCCCGGCTGTAAGCCCAGCTCCTCGCACACCTCGTCGGTGTCGCGCTGCTCGACGAAGAGCATCTCGAAGATGCGGTATCCTTGCGGGCTGACGCTGGCGCGCAGCGCGCCGAGGGTCTGGTCGATGCGCTGGCGGGCGCTGACCACGCGCTCCGACGGGCCGGTGGCGCGCCGCGGCTGGTGGTTGCTCCCGGCCTCGAGCGCCTCGGCGTCGGACGGGTCTTCGGTCCACGGGCTGCGGCGGTCGCTGCGCAGCGTCGCGATGACGCGCTGCTCCGCGATCATCCCGACGAAGTTCTCGAGCGAGAGCCCCCGCGCCGGGTCCCAACTGCGCAGCCGCTTGCCGTCGTCGCGAAACAGCTCGAAGAAGACGTCCTGCACCATGTCCTCAACCTCCTGACGCACATCCCGCCCGCCCGCGCGCCCCTGGCGGCGCATGAGCTGCCGGGCGACCCGAAAGTGCACGGTCGGCAGCAACGCCTCGGTCAGGCGCCGCGCCGCCAGGGCACCTCCAGCGAGGGCCTCGTCGATCATCTCGGTTCCAAGTCGCAGGGCATCGCCTCCGAGCCAGCCGCCCGTCGCCCGGCCACTCACAGTCTCTCGGTCAGGTCTATGGGGCGGCGGCTGCGAATCTTACGATCAATCGAAAATCGGTGTCAGGCGGCGATGCCGAAGGGTCGTCACCGGACGCCCGCGCGACCGCGGCGCGGCCCGGGTCAGCAGCCGCCCGGAGGTGGCTGCACTTCGGCCAGCGATGGGCTAGGATGGCCACCCCCTCCCAGCCCGCCTTGAGGTGCTCCATGCCCCCCTCTGGATTCCTTTCGCGCGCCCTCTGGCTCGCCGCTGGCGCCACCGTCGCCTCGGCCGCGTTCCTCGTCGCTTGCGGCGGGTGCCCACCAGAAGGCGTGTCGCCCGGCGGCGGCACCCCGGAGGCGCCCCCGGCCGGCTCGGACGCGCCCTCGACCCAGCCGCCCGCGGACGCCGGAGCGCAGCCTCGCGACCCCGACCGACAGCCGCCGACCGTCGATCCGGTTCAGCAGGACGTCGACACGCGCTGCCCCGAGCGGGCCATCAAGAACCTCGCCGTAAACCGCGAGGCGTGCCCCTTGGGTATGTGGATCGGTGAGTCCGCGACGGGCGAGTGCCCACCCGCAGGTGAGGGGTGGACGGCCCGCGCGCTGTTTCCGGCCGGCGGCCTCGCCGCCGGTGCGCCGAGCCGACCCACCGCGCCCTTCTGCGCGTACGAGTGGACCGGCGACGCGCAGCCGGACCTCTGCGCCTTGCCGGACGCGTCGCCGTCGAAAGCGGATGCCGCCGGACAATGGCTGGACCGCGACTGCCGGGTCGTCGCGCCGGTCGCTGGCCTCGAGCCCATGCTGGCGGAGTTCGCGAGCGGGCGGCTAGCTGAGACCCTGCGCCGGTTGGAGGTCCCGTCGACCAGCGTGGCGCCGCTGCTGGCCGTGCCGCCGAACCCCGATGAGGGCCCCGCGCCGCCCTCGCCGGTCGTCGCCATCATCGACACGGCGCCCGCCACGGACTCCGCGAACCCCTCGGAGGCCGCGTACCACGGCCTGGCGGTGCACGGCGTGGCCCGGGCGGTGGCCTGCCAGCTCAATCCGGGCGCTTGCCTGGCGGAGTTCGTCCGGATCCAGGGGCTCGAGCCGAGCGGCGATGGCGCGGTGGCCTTTGCGTACCAGGCGACAGGGTTGGTCCAGGCGATCGAAGCCGCCACACCGCCGTGGCAAAACGCGAAGCCCGTGCCGGACCATGCGCGCCCCAGGGTGGTGCTGAACCTCTCGATCGGGTGGGACGAGGCGTTCACCTGGCGGGACGGCAGCGCGCCGGGGGACCGCCGGGAGCGGGCGTCGGCGAAAGCCGTGCGGTTGGCGCTGCGCGACGCGGCGTGCGCCGGGGTCCTCGTGTTCGCGGCGGCCGGCAACCCGGCGGGCGGTCGGGCGGCGAGCGCCGGCCCCGTGTATCCCGCCGCGTGGGAGGGGGCTGCGGGGCCCACGTCGAAGCAGTGCGGTTGCCTCAGGTATTGTAAGACGCGGGCGGAGTGCGCGGCCTGCGAGGCGGACGCGGGGGCGGACACCGGCGAGCCGCTGGTCTACGCCGTCGGCGCCCTCGACGACGCGGACCATGAGCTGATGGGGGCGCGCGCGGCGGGGATGCCGCGACTCGCGGCCCCGGGATATCTCATCGCCGCGCCGCTGCCGGACTCGACCACCTTCGCCATCACGCCCGCCGACGCGCTGCGGCTGCCGGTGATGACGGGGACGTCGATGAGCACCGCGATCGTGTCGGCGATCGCCGCGGCGGTGTGGCGGGCGAACCCCAAGCTCGCGCCGCGCGACGTGGTGGCGATCCTGCGTGACACCAGCGAACCACTGGAGATCGAAGCGGATTTCTGCCAACGGGGCCTCTCGCCATGCGGGGCGACGGGGCGGGTGTCGTTCTGCCGCGCGGTGACGGCGGCGGGCGGGTTCGCGAGCGCTCCGCAAGCCGAGGCGCTGGGGGCCGAGCGGCGGGCCTTCGCCACGGCCTGCACC
>CAZNZH010000483.1:2304-4895 GCA_964577445.1 uncultured Myxococcales bacterium | reverse complement strand
TCCGCGCCCGCGCAAAAGGTCCCGCCCGCGCCCCACAGCACCGCCACCCGCGCCGAGTCGTCGGCCTCGAACCCGCGAAACGCGTCCGCCAGCGCCTCCGCCGCCTCCCGATCCACCGCGTTTCGCACCTCCGGTCGGTCGAGGATCACCGTCGTCACCGCGCCCCGCCGCTCGCTCCGCACCGCCATGACCACCCCCGTCACACCCCGCGCGCCCGGTCGCCTTGCGCCGTACCCGGGCCCCCGCGTTATGCTCATCCGGCGCGATGATGCGCGCCGTGCCCGAGGTTGTCATGCCGGACCCCGCCGCGCCCGAGGCCCTCCTAGCTCGCGTGGCGAGCGCCTTGCGCGAGCAGACCGGCCTCGACCTGCGCGTGTCGGCGCTGACCCGGCTCTACGGCGGCGCGTGTCAGGACAACGTGGCGCTGGACGTCGAGCTGAACGGCACCCGCCACGCCCTGGTGCTGCGCGGCGACTCGCCCAGCTCTCTGCCAGGATCCCTCGGGCGAAAAGACGAGTTCGCCGTCGCCACCGCCGCCGCGAAGGCGGGCGTCGAGACCCCCGAGCCGCGCTGGCTGGTCCGGGGCGCCCTGCGCGATGACGCGTACTCCTACTGTATGCCGCGTCTGGAGGGCTCCACCATCGGCCGCGTGCTGGTCGCCGAGCCCGCGCTCGCCCACGCCCGCGCGAGCCTGGCAGCGCGCCTCGCCGCCAACCTCGCGCGTATCCACAGCATCACGCCCGACACCGACCCGGACCTGCCGCTGCCCGATCTCGGGCGTGTCCGCGCTGAGGGTGCGGCCGCCTACGCCGTGTCCTTCGTCCGCACCATGCTGGCCGGCCTCCCCGAGCCCCGCCCGGCGCTGCACCTGGTGCTGCGGTGGCTCGAAGAGCACCAGCCCGAGATCGGCGAGCTGGTCTTGGTACACGGCGACTTTCGAACCGGTAACTTCCTTGTGACGCCCGCGGGCCTCGCCGGCATCCTCGACTGGGAGTTCGCCCACTGGGGAAGCCCCGCCGACGATCTCGGCTGGATCTGCGTGCGCGACTGGCGCTTCGGTCGCCTCGACCACCCGGTGGGCGGCTTCGCTGAGCGGGCGGAGCTCTACCGGGCCTACGAGCGGGTCTCGGGGCGGCGGCTGGACCGGGCCGCACTTCACTGGTGGGAGGTCATGGGCAACGCGCGCTGGGCTGCGGCGGCGGCGTGGCAAGGCGAGCGCTATCTGTCAGGCGAGGTGCCCGACTTCGAGCTTGTCGCCATCGGGCGGCGGGCGGCCGAGATGGAGTGGGAGGCGCTGAGGCTGATGGAGGTTGGGTTTGACTAGCGATGGGCGGTGGCGGCGCGCGAGGCTGGTTTGGCCAGCGCGGCCGGGTCGCTGGCTCAGGCTTGGGAGAAAGGCATGCAGGATCGTCCCGATAGACACGCGCTGTTGACCGCGGTGGCTGGGTTTCTCAAGACCGAGGTCAGCCCAGCGGTGAAGGACCCGGGCCTGCGTTTTCGCCTGCTGGTGGCGACCCATGTGCTGGGCGTGGTCGATCGCGAGCTGGCCGGCGAGCACGCTGCTTGGGCGGCTCAGCGCGACCGCCTCGACGCCCTCGGTTTGCCCGTCCCTGCCGACCCGCTCGACGAGCCGGCGCGCCGGGCGGCCATCGCTGGCGCGCACGCCGCGCTCGCCGCCCGAATCGACGACGCCGCGCCCGGCGCCGACCTCGCCGCTGAGCGCGCCCACGTCCTCGCGACGCTCCGCGAGAAGCTCGCGATCGTGAACCCCCGCTTCGACCTCTCTCCGACCATCGAGTAGGGGAGTGCCCCCACCTCTGCCGCCTCTCTCTGACCTAGGGCCCTAACCCATGGACTTCACAATCTCTCCCGAGCTCGAGGCCCTGCGCCTCCGCGTCCGCGCCTTCATGCACGACGAGGTGCTGCCCGCTGAAGGCGACGTCATCATGGAGGACCGCGATGGGCGGCGTGACACGCTGACCTCGCTGCGGCTCAAGGCCCAGGCGGCCGGCCTGTGGACGCCGCACCTGCCGGCGGACCTCGGCGGCCTCGACATGGGCGTCATGGGCATGTGCGTGCTCTTTCGCGAGATGGGGCGCTCGCTGGTGGGCCCGTCGGCCTTCAACTGCGACGCGCCGGACCAGGGCAACATGGACCTGCTCCTCAAAAAAGCCAGCCCGGAGCTGCGTGAGAAGTGGCTGCGACCGCTGTGCGCCGGCGAGATCACGAGCGCGTTCTGTATGACCGAGCCCGCGCCTGGCGCCGGCGCCGACCCGCGAAACCTGCGCACCAGCGCGACCCGGGACGGCGACGCGTGGGTCATCAAGGGCCGCAAGTGGTACTCGACCGGCGGCGGCGAGGCGTCGTTTCTCATCGTGATGGCGCGCACCAGCGACGACGCGCACCACGGCGCGACCATGTTCATCGTCGACCGCGACGCGCCCGGCGTTCAGTACCTGCGCGAGGTCGCGACGATGACCGAGCCGCTTCTGACCCACCACGAGGCCGAGTTCGGCTTTGACGGCGTCCGCGTCGAGGCCTCCGCCATCTTGGGTGATGTCGGCCAGGGCTTCGCGCTGGCCCAAGAGCGC
>CAZNZH010000483.1:0-2294 GCA_964577445.1 uncultured Myxococcales bacterium | reverse complement strand
TGACCCACTGTATGCGCTGGCTGGGCCTCGCCGATCGCGCGCTGGATCTCTGCAAGTCCTACCTGACGCGCCGCGTCTCCTTCGGCAAACCCCTGGCGCGCCACCAAGCCATCCAGGCCATGGTCGCCAAGAACGCCATGGCGATTCACGCCGGCAACCTCATGACCTTCCACTGCGCCTGGCTGATGTCGGAGGGCCGCCACCGTGAGGCCCGCACCTTCAGCTCGATGTGCAAGCTCCACACCGCGCAGATGCTGTGCCAGGTCCTCGACGACGCCATCCAGATGCACGGCGCCCTCGGCTACAGCCGCGACATGCCCTTCGGCGACTGGTACCGCTTCGCCCGCTCCGCCCGAATCGCTGACGGCCCCGACGAGGTCCACATGATGGTGGTCGCCCGCGACTACCTCGAGCGCGACGTCGCCCTGCTGGGCGGCTAGGCAAGCGGCTGCCCATCGTCCAAAATGCGCTGCCGAAACGACGCCGGGAGGTCCTCGAGTCCGAAGATCTCGACCACGCGCTGGGCCGCTGTGGACGCGTCGGCCATCGCGACGCCGGCGTCGCGGTCGGAGACACCCTCGACGGCGATGTCGACGTCAGATCCTTCGTGAAATCCCCCCCACGCCAGCGAGCCAAATAGCACCACCCGGCGCGCGCCGTACTGCCGCCTCAGCAGCTCCGACACGGACGGCAGCCTCCGGCGGAGGGCCTCGACCTCGACGGCAAACGCCGCCTGCTCGTCGCTGGCCCGCGCGACGAGAGCCCGCGCGGCGCTTTCGGGGGTGATCGTCATGGGCTCACAGCAGCCGCGTCCGATCGGCCAAGCAATTGAGCGCGCCGGCTGAGTGCTGGCGAGGCCGGCCGGTGGCGGCCTGGGGGCGCGGCGGGGCTTCGGTTACGGCGGCGCGGTGATCGCCGCATCTTGCTGGGGGGCGCGAGCCGAAGTGGGTGTACGCTCGTGAATGTTCGAGTCGAGCGGACGCGGTATCCCACATCAGGGTGCACGGCGGAGGGGGAACGACCACATCCCGTTGAGGGTCGTCGCCCAGTGTGGGATGCCCGCCCGTCTCGAGTTCGGCGAGCCCATGTCGCCGACTCCGAGACGCCGCAGCCTCACTCTCTGACGCGGGCCAGGGCCCTCTCGACGGACCTGTGGGGGCGAAGCTCCTGGGAGCGCTCGTAGGCCACGCGCGCGCCGGCGTTGTCGCCGCGCTGTTCGGCCACCGAGCCCAGGTTGTAGTAGACCTGCGCCTCGAAGATCGCGTCGCCGCCGAGCTCGAGCGCCTGCTTCAGGTCGGTCCTGGCGGCGTCGAGGGTCTTGTTGCGCAGGTTGGCGTAGCCGCGGCCGGACCACGCGGCCGCCACCGACCCGTCGAGGGCGATGGCCTCGCTGAACTTCGCGATCGCCGCCGGGTAGTCCTTCTGGTTCGCGAGGTCCCTGCCGGCCTTCACCAGCGCCGCGACCCCAGCGCCATCGGCCACCTTCGGCCGCCCGGGCCACGCGGGCTCGGGCGCCGACTTGAACGCCGCGAGCGCGGCCTCGCGCGCCTCGCCCGCGAGCGCCAGCTTCGACCAGCCCACGGTCCCCTTGTGCGTCGCCGCGGCCATGGCCTTCACGACCCCGCCAGGCAGCGGGCCCGCCAGGCCGAGGTCGCTCGCCTCCGCCAGGAGCCCCGAGCGCGCCACCCCGTGTACCAGGTAGTCCGCCGCGCACGCGTAGTAGACGTCGACCGCGAAAGACCACGTCAGCCGCGGCGCGCCGTCATCGCCTACCGACACATGCACGCCCTCAAGCCGCAGCTCGTCGGCGGCCCGCGCCGGGGTGGCGTCGTCGCCGTCGCACTCTTTGAAACCAGGCATCAGCGCCGCGATGCCCGCCGCTCGCACCGCCGCCGGCAGCTTCTTCTGTAGCCCCTCGAGCACGGTGCGCTCGCGCGGGCCGCCTACCAGGTCATACAGCACCGTGGCCCCCTCGCTGTTTTCGTGGGCACCGCACTCGTACCCGCTGAAGGTGGTCTCGACGATGAGCAGCGTCCCCACGCCGCCCGCCAAATCGACCGAAAACTCGAAGTCGCCACCGAAGAGGTCCTCGGAGCTGGGCGTGTGAACGGCGATGGGGTCGCCGCCGGCTAGATCGAAGCCGCGCAGGCCCGGCTCCACCATCTTGCCCGTGACCTTGCAGTCCTTGGCGTCCTCGCCCTCCATGACGCAGTCGCAGGACCGCACGGTGCGCGTGACGTCGTGGCGCTCGACTCGGAAGAGCTTTTCCCCGTCCGACACGATCACGGCGTCGC
>CAZNZH010000482.1:0-4896 GCA_964577445.1 uncultured Myxococcales bacterium | reverse complement strand
GCACGCGAGTTTGTACCCTCGCCCTATTCGCTCGTCTCGGCCACGGCCTCAATGCGGCTGGGATGGTGGACATTATGCGCTCGGGCGGCAGCCCGCAAGCCGACGTGGCGGCCAGGGTCGCGTACCACCCCAGCGGAAAGTGCATCGCCAGGTGCGTGTAGAGGTGGACGGCCTCCTCGAGGCGGCCCTGCGCCTCGATGGCCCGTGCCTGCCAGTATCCGGCGCGCTCCGCCCAGGTGATGCCCTGGCCGTCGCGGTCGCCACCATAGCGCTCGACCAGGCGCGCGAGGTGCCTCGCCGAGTCGGCGTGGGCGCCCCGCAGCTCGTCGCCGAACCCGAGGCGCCACAGGGCGTCGCGCTGCGCGGTGCCTCGATGTTTGGAGCGCGCGGCGCGCCGGTAGAGCGCCGCGGCGTCGGCGGGGAACCCTCGGAGCTCCAAGAGGCCACCCGCTTCGACCAGGGACTCCGTCGCGAGCACATGATCGGGCCAGCGGCGCGCGATCTCCTCATACTTTTCGGCCGCCTCGATGTCCCGATCCAGCCCACGCAGCCCGCGCGCGAGCCCGAACAGCGCCCACGGGTGCGCTTTGGTCTTGGCCAGCTTGGCGGTGACGGCCTCCAGCCGCGTGACCGCATCCACGCGGGTCTCGTCGGACAGCGTGTCGAGGACGGCCTTGCCCCACAGCACGATGCGGCGCTCGGTGCTGCCTTTGGTGCGCAGCGCGTTCAGCTTCTTCTCCGCGCTCGCCGCCTGGCTGGCGCTGCTGTTGAGCACCAGCCGCGCGACCTGCTCGCGCAGCGGCTGCTCGATCCCCAGCTCGGCGGCCGCGGCGACCGCCCGGGACGCCTGGTCGTCGCTCCGCGCGTCCCACCACAGCGCCTGCAACACCCGCCGCGCGGCGTCCATGTCCCCGGCGTCTTTCCACAGCGACGCGGTGATCTTCGTCAGTTGGAGCTTCGTCCACGGGCTCAGCGGCTGGGTCAGCACCGCCTCGAAGGCGCGGGCGCCCCGGGCGGGCTGGCCAGCGCGCCGCACCAGCTCGGCGGCGCGGCGGCAGGCGGGCAGATGCCGGGTGGTGCCCGGGGTGGTGCGGAGCAGCAGGTCGGCGGCGTCGAGCAGCTTCCCCGCCGCCACGGCGTCATCGGCGAAGCCCGCGCGCAGCGGGTCCGCCAGGGTGGACTCGCCGTCGAGGAGCGCCTTCGCCTCCGCGAGAGAGCCCGCCGCGTCGCCTGCGCGGTGGAGCAGCTCGGCGCGCAGCCAGCGGGCGAGGGTCTCGGTGTGCGCGTCGTCGAAGACGCCGCCGGTGACGAGCGACCTCTCGATCTCCGCCGCGATGGCGGTGCGGTTTCCCTGACCCGAGAGCGCCCGCCACGCGCGCTTGAGCAGCGGGCCGGCCGACTCCAGAGGCGCCAGGTCGTAGGTGAGCGTGGCGGCCGTGGGCTGCGCGCCACCATCAGCGGGCTGAGGCGCCGGAGCGGCCGCGGCAGACGTCACCAGCGCGGGTGCGGCGACGGCCAGTGCGAAAAGCCACACCGCGAGCTGTGAGATCGGGCGCTTCATCGTCGCGCGAGGGTAGTGGTGAGGCTGCCCATTGACAAGGTTGTTGCCTCCTCAGGGCCGCGGGGCGGCGCCCAACCCGGCCCGCAGGATCGCGTTGACGCGCGTGGCGCCGGACTCGGGAAGCTCGAAGCGATCGATACGCCACGCGCGGGAGGTGACCTCTTCGGGCGCCCCGTGACCCATCATGACCAGGATCGCGCCGCCGGGTCCGACCAGGGGCTCGGCCAGGCGCGCCCACCGCTCCGGCGCGAAGGTCGCGCGGCTCATGGCGGCGGCTGGGGGCGGCCCGGCCAGCGCGTCCAGGCGCGCCTGCTGGACCGTCACGCGCCCGAGGCCGAACCGAGCCCGCGCGTCCTCGAGCCACGCGACCTTTTTCCCGTTCGGTTCCACGAGCCACAGCCCGAGATCGGGCCGGGCGATGGCCAGGGGCAACGCCGGAAAGCCCGAGCCGGAGCCGATATCCCACCACTGGGTGGCGAGCCCTTGGACCTCGGGCAGGTCCAGCAGGCGCAGCAGCGCCAGGCTATCGAGGACGTGGCGCTCCACGGCCTGAAGCGCGGTGGTCGGGGCGACCAGGTTGATGCGACGGTTCCAGTGAAGGAGCGCGTCGATCAGCCCGGCGAGGCGCTCGGGAGCGCTCGGGTCCAGCGCGACGCCGAGCCTGGCAGCCCCGCCCGCGATCGCGGCTTGGACGTCGTTCACCGCCACGGGACGGTCACGGAGACTCGGCAGGAGCAGGCGCGGCGGGCGCAGGCGCGGCGGGCGCAGGCGCGGCCGGCTCGCCCGGCGCCGTCTCAGCCCCGCGCTGCGCCTTCTGCACCTCGAGCGCTTGGCGCTCGGCCGCGTCGAACTGCTCGGTGAGCGCCCGTCGGGCCTCGTCGTTCTCGGCGCGCTCCAGCGCCGCCGCCCGCACCAGCGCCGCCTCCTCGCCGCGGCCGGTCGCCACCAGCACCACGGTCAGCAGCACCGGGGCCAGCCCGTCTGACGGCTCCTCCTTGATCGCCTCCCGCAGCAGGGATTCCCCCTCAGGGAAGAAGCCCTGCTCGAGCAGGTGCTGCGCGAGGCTCGACCGCTTGCCCAGCGCTGCGAGGGCGGCGGCCCGGGCGCTGTCCTCTCCACGCTTGGCCCGAATCGCGATGAGGTAGCGCAGCACCAGCGCGTCGGCGTCGTCGGGGTGGGCTATCAGCACGGTCGCGACGGCCTTCTCGGCGGCGTCGAAGCGCCCGGCGTCCAGCTCCAACTGAGCCAGCAGCAGCGGGGACTGCGCGTCGTCGGGCACCAGCTTCACCTGCTCCTCCAGCAGCGCGCGCGCCCGGGCCACGTCGCCGAGCTCCTTGTGCAACTGGGCCAACTGCGGGCGCAGGTGCTGGGTCTTGGGGTCCAGCTCGAGCGCCCGGTCGAGGGTCTTGGCCGCGTCGCTGAGGCGCCCCTCGTTGGCCTGCATGGCGCCCAGGGCCTCAAGGAGCTCGGGCCCCGGCACCTTGTCGTCCACGGCCTCCTGGAGCCTCTCGATCGCCTCGGCGGAGCGCCCGGAGGCCGACAGGAACTGCGCCAAGACCAGCCACGCCTGTGGATCCGCCGGGTTGATCTTCGTCTCCTCGACCAGCAGGCGCTCGGCCTCGTCCATGTCGTCGTCGATGGCGGCGAGCTGGGCCTCGATGATGCGAACGCCGCGCGCGTTGACGTCCTGCGCGCGTGCGTCGGCGACGTTCTTTTTGATCTGGTCCATGAGCGCGGGCCGCTGCTCTTCGGGCGTGACCTCCAGCCGCTCCAGCGCGAGCTGGGCCATGAGGACGTGGGCGTCGACGAGGGTCGGGTCGGCCTCGGCGGCGCGCGTGAGGTATTGGTGCGCCTTGAACGGCTGGTCCGCGCCCAGCGCGGCCGTCGCGAGGGTGAACCAGGTGCGGCCGTCGGAACGCTTGGCCGCCGCGCTCTCCATGGCGGCGAGGCCCATCTCCGCGAGGCCCGACGCGAGCTGCACCTGGCCGGTCACGAAGGCGATGGCGACGTCGTCAGGCGCCAGCGCGCGCGCCTGCTGGCTCGCTTTCGCCGCGAGGTCGAGGGCGTTCGCGCCGACCGCGGCGAGCGCTCTTTGGGCCAGGAAGTTCGCCAGCTCCTCCGCCGGGCTCAGGGCGCGGACCGCCGCCTCATCGAAGGGCAGCCCGTCAGGCGCAAGCCACGCGCCCTCGCCCACCCGGACCATGTAACGGCGCAGCCCGAGATCGGTCGCCGCGCCCTTGCCGCTGTCGTCTATTCCGTAGGCCACCGGCCCCAGCTCACGGGCCGCGAGCATCGCGTGGGCCAGGATCGCCAGCTCGAGGTTGCTGGATTGAGGCGCGGGCTTCCCGTCCAGCGCGGGCGCGAGATCGCTGGCGCTGCGCGGTGCGGACGCGTAGTCGCCTTCCGGTCGGGGGGCGAGGCTGCCCTTCTTGCGCGCCTCGGCGACCGCACCCACCAGGGCCTCGGGGTTGGCGGCGAGGCGCCCCGCGACCAGTCGAACGGCGCCGGAGGGCTCGTCGGGCGTCAGGCGCAGCTCTTCCGGGACCTGCACGAGCGGGTCCGTAGCCTCGCGCGCGGAGGCGGCTTGAGCGCTGGGACCCGGCTCACCAGGCGGGCCGGGCGGGGGCTTTAGCAACATCCACGCCCCCACCGCGGTCGCAGCCAGGACCGTGGCGGCGACGAGCGCCAGCAGCGGCCAGCGCGTGCGGCTGGACTGAGGCGGCTGGCCGTGGTGCTCCACCAGCCCGGACGCGCGCATGCAGCTAGGGCATCGTGAGGCCTCGCCCGGGTCCAGGGTGAACTCGGTGTTGCAGCTAGAGCACAGATAGCGGCGGGGTTCAGCCATGGCTGGCGGCTCCCAGGGCCGCGCGGAGGCGGGCCGGGTAGTTGGTGATGATGGCAGCGACGCCCAGACCGGCGAGGGTCCGGGCGCGGCCGACGTCGTCGACGGTCCACACGCGAAAGCGGCGGCCGGGGGCGGCGTATTCGGCGAGGTGCGCGGCGCTGACGAGCTCCTCGGGCGGGTGGAGATCCAGGGCGGTGGCCGGCTGGAGAAGATCGAGAAAGCGCAGCGCGGCGATGGTCTCGTACAGAAACGCGTTTCGCCAGGGCACGCGCTCGGCCATGGCCGAGCGGAGCACGCGGGGGTCGAAGCTCGAGACGACGAGCTCGACCGCGGGGTCAGCGGCGGAGGGGGCGAGCAGCGGAGCGCAGGCCGCGACGAGCGCGTCGGGGGCGCTGGTCGGCTTCAGCTCGATGTTGACTACGGCGCGCTCCATCCGGGCCAGCAGGGGCCGCGTGGCGTCGAGCAGCGCGGCCAGGGTCGGGATGCGCTC
>CAZNZH010000481.1:0-4913 GCA_964577445.1 uncultured Myxococcales bacterium | reverse complement strand
GAGCGCGGCGCCGTCAGCACGCGGATCGCGACCGGGGCACCGAAGCGCACGGACATCATGGCGGCCTCCCCGAACCACGGCTCCCACCCCTCGCCGTCGCACTCCACGCAGACCTCGCCGCGGGGGCCGACGCCCAGCGCGACACACGCCGTGCAGACGTGGTCGAGGCGCACCACGCGCGGCTCGGTGGACGCCGCCTCGAGGACCACCCGCAGCTCGTACTTCCCCGTGCCGTCCGCGACCGCCGTGGCCTCGGAGAGCAGCGCCAGCGCGCGGTCACCCGGGTGAAGCTCGACGCGGAAGACCTCACGGGTCCGGCTCTCCGGCAGCGCGCGCGCGCTGGCGAGCCCGTCGACCACGAGCTGGGCGACGTCGCCCGCCTGCCCGCCGAACTCAGCGAGGCTCATCACCCCCTCACGCCACCGCGACTCGGCCTCGAGCAGACCGTCCACGCAGCGCTGAACGCCTTCAAACCCCACCGCGCCTCCTGCGCCTCCCGACCCAGCGGGGCGCCGGCACGAGCCTTGGCCTTCGCCCCGGCATAGTCAACGCTCATCGTCCTTGAGACCCGGGCCGCCAGGGCATAGCCTGCGCCCCGAAGCCGGCCTGGCGGCACGGGCGCGTGCAGCGCCAGGAGAGCGGATGAAGGTGGCCCTCACAGGTGCGACGGGATTTTTGGGCCACGCGGTGGTCGACGCCCTCGTCGCCGCGGGCACGGCGCCCGGCCAGATCTCGAGCGCCGCTCGCACCCGCTCGTCGCGCCTCGAGGCGCTGGGCTGCGCACAGCTCCACGCGGATCTGAGCGACCCCGCCGCCCTCCGCCGCGCGTTTCGCGGCGCCGAGGTCGTCCTGCACCTGGCCGGCTGGGTCTCCCGCGACCCACGCGACGCCGCGGCCTTGTACGCGCTGCACGTGAGCGGCACCCAGCGGGTCCTCGAGGCGGCCACGGCGGAGCAGGTGCCGCGCGTCGTCATCTGCTCCACCAGCGGCACGGTCGGCTGCTCGCCCTCCCCCACGGCCATCGCCCATGACCGGTCGCCGTGGTGCGACGCGGTGGTCGCGCGCTGGCCATACTATCGAACGAAGATCGAGGCGGAGCGCATGGCCTTCGCCTACGCGACGCGCACGGGGCTCGCCGTGATCAGCCTGAACCCCTCGCTCTTGCTGGGCCCCGGCGATGAACGCGGCTCGTCGACCGGCGACATCGCGCGCTTCCTCGCCCGCCGCACGCCGAGCATCCCCGCCGGCGGCCTCAGCCTCGTCGACGTGCGCGACGTCGCCCTCGCGTTCGTCGCGGCCACCACCCGGGGCGAGCCGGGCACCCGCTACCTCCTCGGCGCCCGCAACCTCACCATCGCCGAGCTCTTCGCCGACCTGGCGCGCCTGTCCGGCGTCCCAGCGCCGGGGCTCCGCTTCCCGGCCCCGCTCGAGCGCCTCGCCGGCTCCGTGGTCGAGGGCGCCTGCCGTCTCCTCGGCGCAACCCCGCCCATCGACCGCTGCTCGGTCGAGATGGCCCAGCACACCTGGTACATCGACTCAGCTCGGGCCGCTCGGGACCTCGGTTTTTTGCCGCGCCCCACCGACGAGACCCTGCGCGACACCATCGCCTGGGTTCGGGCGCGTTCGTGAGCGATTGGCTCTTCGCCGCATGCGCGCTCTTCGCCGCGGGCCTGGCTCAAGGTCTCAGCGGCTTCGGCTCGGGCCTCGTCGCCATGAGCCTGCTGCCGCTCATCTGGCCTGTCAGCTTCGCCGTCGCGATCTCCGCGGTCAACAGCCTCTTCATCGCCGCAGCGCTCGCGTGGCAACTGCGCGCCCACCTGCGCCTGCGCGACATCCTCATCCCCATCGCCGCAGCGCTCGGCTGCGTACCGATCGGGGCGCGGGTCCTGACCGCGTTCGACCCCACCGTGGCCATCGCATGTCTGGGTGCCCTGCTCACGCTCTACACCACCTGGAGCCTCGTCCGCCCCAAGCGCCCGACCACCCACATGAGCCGCGGGTGGGGCGTCGCCGCCGGCATCAGCAGCGGCCTGCTCACGGGCGCGCTCAACACCGGCGGCCCGCCCATGGTGGCCTGGATCGGCGCTCAGCCATGGTCCAAAGACGAGATCAAAGGGACGCTGCAGGTCTTCTTCATCCCCAGCAGCGTCGTCGCCATCACCACCTACGCGCTCTCCGGCGTCGCCAACCTCGAGACCCTCGGGTGGAACCTGCGGCTCGCGCCAGCTTTGGCAGGCGGCCTCCTGGTCGGCACCCTGCTCTACAGCCGCGTCCCCCAAGAGGGCTTTCGACGCATCTTGCTCATCGGGCTCTTCATCGTGGGCGTCCACTACCTCACGAGCGCGCTCGGCTAGAGACCGGCCCGCCTGGGCTCGGCGTGGTGCCGCGCGCCCGTCAGCGCCCTCGAAACTCGGGCGTGCGCTTCTCCAGCAGCGCCTTCATCCCCTCGCGCGCGTCGTCGGTGTCCACCGTCACCGCCTGGGCAAACGCCTCGTCCATCGCCCCGCGGCGCACGTCCCAGCCGAGCCCGGCGTAGAAGCTGCGCTTCATCATCCGCACGGCGACAGGCGCGCTGGCCGCGATGTCGCGGGCCAGGGCCATCGCCTCCGCCAGCACGGCCTCGCCACCCGAAACCGCGCGATTGACCAGCCCGAGATCCATCGCCTCAGCGCCCGTGATGCGGCGGCCGGTGAAGAGCAGCTCAGCGGCCCTCGCCGGACCGATCAGGCGCGGCAGCAGGTAGCCGATGGCCATCCCGGGGTGCAGGCCGAGCTTTGCGAAATTCGCGCCGTAGAGCGAATCCCGCTCAGCGACCCGCAGATCGCAGACCAGCGAGAGCCCAAACCCGCCGCCGATGGCGTGGCCGTTCAGCGCGCCGATGACCGGGACCTCAATGTCCAGCACGCGCAAAAACGGCTTGTACATCGCGTACGACCGCTCGTGAGCCTGGGGGGTTCGCCCCCCGTCGTCGCCGTCGGCCTGGATCTGCGAACGAAAGTCAGCACCTGCGCTGAAGCAGCGGCCGGTCCCCGTGATGATCACGACCCGCGCGCCGCCGTCGGCGATGGCCGCGTCGGTCGCGTCGGCGGCGGCGGCCAGCAGCTCCGGGGTCATGCTGTTGCGGTTGTCAGGACGATCGAGGGTGATGACGCCGATGTGGCGGTCGGAGTGATAGCGGACGGCGGGCTGGCTCATGGGGACTCCACGCGGTGAACGGTCGGGGCACACCTTACACGGCTGCACCGCCGATGAAAGGTCCGGCGAGACCGCCCGGCGGGTGTCGCGACCCCGCGAACGACCCGCTCAGGGCATCGCGAAGCGGGCCTCGACGATGCGCCGGGTGAACGAGGCTCGAAGGTAGAAACCGCGCGGGTTTGACAGCACCCAGTCGCCGCGCTCATCGAGCCGCCACCTGGATTGCCGGCTGTCACGGGCCTTGGGGCGGAGCTGGAGCGCGCTCCCGCGGCGGGCGTCGAAGACCTCGTCGCTGCCCAGGCGCAGCAGCTCGGCCCAGTCGTCGCGGAGGGTGGCCTCCTCGGCCGCGCTGGGGCTCCACAGGAAGGGCATCCCGAAGACGCGGTCGTCGAGACTCGCGCCGGGCTCCACGCGAACGGGCACCCAGAGGACGCGGGCGAGCTTGCTGCGCACCGGCGACGCCTCCCACGACGCCGGCACGTCGCCGCCGGTCGGGGCCGCCGTGACCCATGTGGACTCGCGCGGGCGCCCGTCAGGCTTGACCGGGAGCGTCTTCAGCTCGATGCCGAGGCCCGGAAAATCGGGCACGCCGTGGCCGTGACCCGAGGCACTCGTCCAGGCCTCGACGAGCTGCCCGACCATGCCCTTGTGGGCGGTCGGCCGCGTGGTCGCCTCGCCTTGACAGGCCTCGCGCAGCCAGCGGACGCTGCGCCCAGCGATGCGCTGAGCTCGCGCGAGCAGGACCTCTTCGGCGGCGGGCGGTGATCTCGGCAGCATCCGGCGGAGTATAGCGCGCCGCCCCTGGCGCGGTCCTGGCATCACCGGCGACGCGGCCCTGAAGCGGACCGCCAAGGAGGAGCCCCGTGGCGCACTTCGACGACCCCGCGGCCGGACTCGACCTCCGCAAGCACTGGCGCCTCGACCGCGACGTCGTCTTCCTGAACCACGGTTCATTCGGCGCCTGCCCCATCCCCGTCCTCGAAGAGCAAGCCCGCTGGCGCGAGCGACTCGAGGCGGAGCCCGTGCGCTTCTTCGTCCGAGAGTATGAGGACGCCCTCGACACGGCGAAGCAGGCGCTCGCCCGATTTGTCGGCGCGCGCCCGGCCGACCTGGCCTTCGTCCCGAACGCGACGAGCGGCGTAAACACGGTCCTGCGCTCGCTTTCGTGGGAGGCTGGCGACGAGCTGCTGACCACCGATCACGCCTACGGGGCCTGCCGAAACGCGCTCGAGTTCGTCGCCGCTCAGGCTGGCGCGACCGTCCGAGTCGCTCGCCTCCCGCTCCCGCTCAGCTCGCCGGACGCGGTGGTCGACGCGGTGCTGGCGGGCGTCTCGGCCCGAACACGCCTCGCCCTCATCGACCAGATCACCAGCCCCAGCGCGCTGGTCTTGCCGATCGACGCCATAGTCCGGGCGCTGGCCGAGCGCGGCGTGGACACCCTCGTCGACGCGGCCCACGCCCCGGGCATGGTGGCGCTGTCCCTCGACGCCACCGGCGCTGCCTACACCACCGGCAATTGCCACAAGTGGCTGTGCGCGCCCAAGGGTGCGGCGTTTGTCCATGTGAGGCCCGACCGCCAAGGGGCGATTCGCCCGCTCGCCATCAGCCATGGCGCCACCGCCGTCCTGTCAGGCCGCACCCGCTTCGAGCTTGAGCACGGCTGGACCGGGACCGATGACCCGTCGGCCTGGCTGTCGGTCCCAGCGGCGATTCGCTTC
>CAZNZH010000480.1:0-4915 GCA_964577445.1 uncultured Myxococcales bacterium | reverse complement strand
CCGCAGGTGGCTCATCGAGAACGACTGGCTCGAGGCCATCGTCGCGCTGCCGGAGGCCATGTTCTACAACACCGGCATCGGCACCTACATCTGGGTCGTCACCAACCGCAAGGAGAAGCGACGCCGGGGCAAGGTGCAGCTCCTCGACGCGCGCGACGTGTGGACCGCGGGCGGGAGCGAGGACAGCAAGCGCAGCCTCGGCGACAAGCGACGGCACATGACCGGCGCGCAGATCGACGAGATCGTGCGCCTCTACGGCAAGTTTGAAGAGGGCCCGCGCTCCAGGATCTTCGACAACGCCGACTTCGGCTACACCCGCGTCACCATCGAGCGCCCGCTGTGCCTGCGCTACCAGATGACGACGGACGACAAGGCGCGCTTCCTCGACGCCTGCCCGCACCTGCTGGACGATGTGCAGGCCATTGACAAGGCGCTCGGCCGTGAGCCGCGCCTGGACTGGCCGGCGACCTGGGACGAGATCGAGGTGCTGCAGAAGAGGCGCGGCAGCCGTTGGAAATCGACTGAGCAGAAGCTGTTTCGTTCCGTGTTCACGCAGCGCGACACGAAGGCCATGCCCGTGCCGACGGGCGGCCGCGGCTCTGGCTTTGAAGCCGACGCCGACCTGCGCGACTTCGAGAACGTGCCGCTCACGGAGGACGTGGGCGTGTACTTCGAGCGCGAGGTGAAGCCGCACGTACCCGATGCGTGGATGGATAGAGCCAAGGACAAGGTCGGCTACGAGATCAACTTCAACCGGCACTTCTACGTGTTCACGCCGCCGCGCGGGCTCACCGAGATCGACGTGGACCTGAAGGCGGCCGAAGACGAGATCGTGAGGCTACTGCGCGAGGTGACGACGTGACCTGGTTCGGTAGCGTTCCTGCTCATTGGAGCACACCGCCCGTTTACGCGAGGTACGAAGTTCAGCTCGGAAAGATGTTGGACGAGCGACAGATCACGAAGCGGTTTCTCGCGCCCTATCTGCGGAACACCGACGTCCAGTGGGACGGCATCAACGTCGATGATCTTCCGGAGATGGACTTCGATGAGAGCGAGCAGAAGCTCTACGGACTGCGTCCCGGTGACATCCTCATGTGCGAGGGTGGCGAGATCGGACGTTGCGCCATTTGGGACAGCGATCGACGGTGCTTCTACCAGAAGGCTCTGCATCGTCTTCGGCCGACCACTGACAAGGACGACCCTCGGTACTTCGTTCTCGTGATGCGAGCGGCCGTCGAGGCAGGCCTCTTCTCGTCACGAGCCTCTGCCGCGACGATTCAACACCTTCCGGCTGAGAAGCTGCGAGTCGTCAGGTACCCCGCACCGCCGATTGAGGAGCAGCGTGACATCGTCGACTGTGTGTCGAGGCAGACAGCGCGGCTCGACGCGCTGGTCGCTGCGAAGCAGCGCCTAATCGACCTGCTCGCCGAGAAGCGCAAGGCCATCATCGCCACCGCCGTCACACGCGGGCTCGACCTGAAGGTGAAGCTGCGCGACTCCGGAGTGCCGTGGCTGTACGAGATCCCGGCGCATTGGGAGTTGAAACGCGCGAAATGGATCTTCGCCGAGCGTGACCAGCGATCGGATCGCGGGGAAGAAGTCCTTTTGTCGCTTCGCATGGACCGTGGCCTAGTGCCACACAACGACGTTTCTCCGAAGCAGACGCGACCAGAGGAACTCATTGGCTACAAGCGCGTGTCGCCCGGCGAACTCGTGGTGAATCGCATGCGCGCGTCGATGGGGCTGATAGCAGTGAGTCCCCAAGAAGGCTTGGTGAGTCCCGACTATGCCGTCTTTCGCGTAGGCCTCGGTGTTGACGTCGCCTACTACGACGCGTTGTTCCGCACAGATCTGCTGGGTGCTGTCTTTCGCTCCGAGTCCACCGGTTTGGGTACAGGATCTTCTGGGTTTCTCCGCCTCTATTCGGAGAGCTTCCTTGCCCTTTGGCTGCCGTATCCGCCCGCCGACGAGCAGCGCGCCATCATCGCGCACATCGCGCGCGAGACCGCGAAGCTCGACGCGGTGCGCGCCGCCACCGAGCGCACCATCGCGCTGCTCAAGGAGCGCCGCTCCGCGCTCATCGCCGCCGCGGTGACCGGCCAGCTCGACGCAGGAACACTCGCTTGAAGCTTTCCCGCATCACCAAGCTACGCCACCGCGTGTTCCGCGACTTCGCATGGCCGAACGATCTACACGAATTCGCGCGGTTCAACGTCATTTATGGATGGAATGGGTGCGGCAAAACCACACTCTCGTCGCTACTCTCGCTTGTCGAAAAGAAGTCCGTGCTCACCGAGGGTGAGATGGAACTGGAGTTCGACGACGCATCGAAGGTCGCTGGCACGGACTTTGCGACGCGGCAGCTCCCACAAGTAAAAGTCTTCAACCGTGATTTCATCAACGCCACCCTCCAGTCGGTCGGCGATATCGCACCCATCTACTTCCTCGGCGAAGACAGCATTGAGAAGCAGAAGGAAGTCGACAGGCTGAAGGAAGAACTCGCCCAAGCGTGGGCTGCGGTCGCGACCGCGGCGGACAAGAAGAGCGCCGCCGACTCGAAGCTCGACGATTTCTGCAAGGACAAAGCGAAGGTCATCAAGGAATTGCTGACCACTGCGAATAGCCAGACATACAACAACTACGACAAGCGACGATTCAGGCTGGCCGTAGAGGCGTTGGACGCGCAAGGCGCCGCCGCCGCAATTCTCTCGGACGAGAAGAAAGAGCTGCTGCACCGCCAGAAGAATGCCCAGCCGAAACCGGACATCATGAAGGTTTTCGCGCCTGCAATTGACGTTTCGGCGCTCACGCGCGAGGTTGAAGCGCTCGTCGGGCGTTCCGTTGTGGCCCAGACGCTTGACGAGCTGAAGACCAATTCCAGGCTCGCCGTGTGGGTTCAGGCCGGTCTCTCATTGCACTCTGGAGAGCATGCCTCAGACACCTGCCGGTTCTGTAAGCAGCCGTTTCAATCCACGCGTCGCGCCGCGCTCGAAGCGCACTTCAATGATGCCTTTACTGGATTCCAGAACGATCTCTCTGCGCTCCTCGAGAAACTGAATTTGGCCAAGCAGGACGCTGGCTCGCTATCGCTGCCCGACACCTCGCGTTTCTACGAGGCGCTCGCTTCCGAGGCGGCCACCGCGAGCACGTCGGTCAAGTCCGTACGGTCCGAGACTGAGGCCGCGCTTGACGTTCTTGTCACCCGCATCATGGCAAAGCGTGATAACCCGTTCGCGCCTGCGGCTACGACTCCTGTACCCCCATCGACGCCGCCCCTTCTCGCGGAAGCCGTCACCGCGCTCAATTCAGTCGTCGACAAACACAACCGGACTTCCCGGGAGTTCAGAGCATCGGTGGACCAAGCCTGCAAGGAATTGGAGGCCTCATATATTGGCGAGTCGCGCGCCGAGTTCGTTCAGCTTTCCGAGGTCGTGACGAACGCGAGCACTGCGCTGGAGGACAGCAAGACCAAACCCGCAGGCATTCAGACTCGAATCGATGAGCTGGAGCACGCGATCCTCGAACATCGCCGCCCTGCCGACGAGTTGACTGAAGAGCTGCGTGCCTATTTGGGGCGTAACGAGCTGCGCTTCGAGGTGAAAGGGAGCGGCTACGCGCTCACGCGCGATGGCCAGCCGGTCTCACACCTGAGCGAGGGCGAGCGCACGGCGATTGCATTCCTGTATTTCCTCAAGTCGTTGCAGGACAAGGCCTTTGACATGTCAAAGGCTATCGTAGTCATCGATGATCCCGTTTCGAGCCTCGACGCCAACTCATTGTTCTCCGCCTTTGGATACATGAAGGAACGAACCAAGGAGTGCGGCCAGTTCTTCATCTTAACCCACAACTTTCAATTCTTCCGGAATGTGAAGAACTGGCTCCACTACATCAACAGGCACTCCAAGAGGTTGAAACTCGGTCCACAGCCTGCTCAGTTCTACCTTCTCCGCGCAGTTCGTCACAGCGACGGTTCGCGTACTGGCCAGCTCCGGCCTCTCGATCCCCTGCTGCAGGAGCATGACTCCGAGTACCAGTACTTGTTCAAACGAGTCTACGACGAAGCCCATCGCAACGATGTCGTGACACTGGAACACCACTACGGTCTACCTAACGTCGCGCGACGACTTATCGAAAGCTTCCTCGCGTTCCGATATCCCGACGAGACGGGCGATAACAAGCTTCATAGGTCTCTTGAGCGGAGCTCATTTGACGAGACGAAGAAGACCAGAATTCTCAGGCTGCTGAACACGTACTCACATGCAGGAGCAGTGTCTGAGCCAGAGCATGATCTCTCATTGCTCGCCGAGACCCAGCCAGTCCTGCTCGACATACTTGAGATGATGAAGGCAATCGACAAGGAGCACTACGAGGGGCTGGAAAAGCTTGTCGCCACCGAAGGAAGCCCGACATGACCGAGCATCTCCCACCGGAACGCGAGCCGATCCTCTACCGTACCGCCGATGACGCCGTGCGCGTCGACGTGCTCTACGAGTCCGAGACCTTCTGACGCTCATGACCCACAAGAACAAGCCAACCACGTCCCTCGTCCGCTCCTCCGCAGCCGAATACCTGACCTTCGTTGCCGCCAGTGGCGCCGGTGGCGTCGAAGCCGTATATGCCGACGAGAACGTGTGGCTCAGCCAGAAGATGATGGCGCAGCTCTACGACGTGGAAGTCCAAATCATCAACAATCACCTGAAGAAGGTGTTCGAGGACAGCGAGCTGGAAGAGAAGTCAGTTATTGGAAGTTTTCGAACAGCTGCCGCTGTCCGACAGGCTGCCAGAGAAGTGGCATGACCACGCTCGTCGCCCTCCAGTCGCTCATCACCCAAGGCGAGTCCGAGACGCTCGAACTCAAGCGCTCGACCGCCGAGCTGAAGCGCGCCGGGGAAACGCTCTGCGCCTTCCTGAACGG
>CAZNZH010000479.1:0-4924 GCA_964577445.1 uncultured Myxococcales bacterium | reverse complement strand
CGCAACCCCACTATAACGGGTCGCCAAGATACGAGTCTGGGCGTCTGACGCCTACGCCTACGCGCTCCCGCGCCCGCGCTCCGGCGTAATCAGCCCTTGAGCATGTCCGCGAGCCGGCTGGCCATGCCGTGGCGGTCTTTTACGGCGCGGTGGCCGCGTTCGGCGATTCGGCGGGCTTCGTCGGGGTGGGCTAGGAACTTGGCGCATTGGGAGAGGAGCTCCTCGCTGTTGCGCCACGTCGCTACCTCGACGCCGACCTCGAACACGTCCTCGACGGCCGCCGAGTGCGGGACCAGGGCCAGGGCGCCGCAGGCCATGGTCTCGAAGACGACGGGGGGGACGTGGTCGGGCTCGTGCAGGGTGTCGAGGACCACGTTGACCTGGGCGCCGACGAAGACCTTGTTGCGTTCGTAACCGAGCGGGGGGCAGCCGCGGTACCAGACTCCCGCGTCGCGTGAGCCGCGCCAGCCGATGTCGCCCCAGACGTGCGGGCGGTATGGCGCCAGCGATTCCATCAAGCGGAGGCGGCGCTCCGACGCTGCGACGAGGCCGAGCATCGCGGCCGGGTCTTCGTCTCGTGCGGGGTCAAAAAACGCAATGAAATCAGGGAAGCTCGCTTGCAACAGCTCCGGGATGCGGTACTTGCCGTCCTCGCGGCGCTGCATCGCGAGCAGCGCGCGGCACAGCTCAGCCGCGTCGTGGGCGGCGTCGGGTGTGCGGCCCAGCCACGACTCCACCATCGCCACGAAGCGGGCGCGGGCGCGCTGAGCCTCTTCGACGAGGCTCGGGCCGACGGCGGCGATCGAGCAGAGGTAGCGGGCCATGTCGGCGGGTTTGAACACGACGGGGCGGCGGAGCTCGAGATCGGCGGCGGCGGGGAGGTAGGTGACGTCGGTGTAGCCGGCGTCGCAGAAGTCCTCCTGGCGAGCAGGCGCTATGGTGCAGATTCGCACATGGTCGGTGGGGCCGCCGGCCGCCGGGACGCGCGCCGCGAGGCCGCTGACCTCCCACACGATGAGGCGCAGGTTCCGCGCGGCGCAGAGCTCGCGGAGTCCGGGCGCGTGGTCCACGACCACGAGGCACTCGGCGCCCGTCTTGGCGATGGCGTGGTCGACCTCCGCGGCCGACAGATTCGCCAGATCCAAGGTGTAGACGGCATGGCCGCTGGCGTAGAGACCGTCGGCGACCTCATCGCAGAGGATGCCGCCGGTCGCCACCAGGGTCGGCGCTCCCGTGGCCCCCTCGCTGAAGACGCGCCACTCGTTGCGGTAGACCGCGGTCAGCAGCGGGTGAAAGACCGCGTTGGGCTCGGCGCTCGCTGCGGGCAGGATGTCGAAGAGGTCCGCGCCCAGGGCGAGCTTGAGCCGGCCGCTCTTTAGCTCCGCGGCGAAGTCGAACAAGCCGATGGCCACGCCGAGCAGCCAGGGGTCGCGCTCCCAGGCCACGACGGGCGTCTCCGGGAAGGCGTCGAGCACACGGCGAAGCTGGTCGCCGGTGCCGACCCCAAAGACCACGATGGGCTCGTCGGGCCGCAGGTCCATCGCCTCGATCTCCCCTTCGGATTCCTCGACCGAGAGCGCGTGGGTGTCGCCGCGCCAGCGCAGCCGCACCTCGCCGCCCGAGCGAAACACGACGTGCTCCGTCCCGACCGGCTCGTTCAGGCGCGCCGCCAGACCGGGGTTCAGGTCCTCGATGGCCCCCAGGTTCCCTAAGAAGATCTGGGTGTCACTGTAGGATAGTGCCACATTCATCGTAGGCCGCCCTCGTCGCGCCGTGCGAACAGTCTCGCTCGGTGTGAAATCGGCCTATGGCGACGAAACCTTGAGGGCATTTACTCGGGGGAGCGCACGACCGGATGGCCTGCTGCACAAAAGAAGAAATCTCGAGGCGGCCCGGGCGGAGAACAGGCCCCGGCCGCCTCGAGATTTCATCGGATCGTCGGGGTATCAGCTCAACCGCGTCAGAGGTACGAAGCTAATGATCCCTTGCGCGAAACCCCCTCGCGTACGGGGTCCCCAACGGTCCGACAACCTCCCCCCAGAGGCATGGTGCGGCACGATGCCCACAGCGCTTTGCGCGGGCGGTGTGCCGTATTCTTTGTCGAAGCGCCGTGCCACGCGATGTGCGGTGCGTGCGGCGGTCCGGCGCGAGCGTATTCCCGGCGGCGGAGGCGCGTCACCGCGCTGGTCCGACACCGGGTTGGAGTTCATGGGCCGACCCGCGAGCGTGACGGTCGGGAGCGACTGTTCGGCGACGGCGAAGTGGCCGCCGCCCTTCATGCGCGACTTCGCGGCGTACATCGCGACGTCCGCCGCGGCGACGAGCGCTGCCGGGTGAGCGAGGGCCTCCGACCAGGCCACGGCACCGACGGCGACGTCGACCGAGAGGCAGCCGTGCTTTTGGGCGCGGCGCATCCCGTCTTCAAGGCGGGACAAGACCGCGGGGATCTCGCCGCGGGTGACGCCGGGCAAGATGACGGCGAACTCGTCGCCGCCGATACGGCAGCAGACGTCGTAGTCGCGGAGGCTGGACTGAAGGAAGGCCGCGGCTTCGCTGATGGCGCGGTCGCCGGCTTGGTGGCCCTGGTTGTCGTTGATGGCCTTGAGGCCGTTCACGTCACAGAGCAGCAGGGTGAACGCGTGCTGGCCGGCCCGCGACGCTCGGGAGGCCTCTTCGGCGAGGCGCTCTTCGAAGAATCGCCGGTTGCGCAGGCCGGTCAGCCCGTCGCGGTAGGCCATCTCGCGGTAGGTGCTGAGCTCCTCGACCTGCTCGCGCAGCCCCCTGACCTCGACCTGAAGCTCGGCGATGATGCGCAGCGCTTCTCGCGCGCTCAACATCTCGGCAGGCCGGGGGAGGGTCGTCGCGTCCATGGTCGTTCGGGCTCGCTGGTCGTTGCGTTGTTAGGAGACGCAGAGGCGTCGTCAAATGGCTCGGGGCGCGCGAGTGCGGCTCGCCCGTCCTGGGTGAGGCGACCTGTCGGGCCGTTGTTCGGCCGACTCGCCCCGCGTTCAAAGACTTCAACGAAGCCGCGCGGGGGGAACTTAACGGGATGCTGCGAAAAGTGACGACGAATCTTCGCCGCGCTCCGATTTCCTCGATGGCAGCTCGCAAATCGGCACATGTTGCGCCGCGATCACACCGCCTGGACCGCCGCTTCAGCCGCGCGGTCCGCGTCGAGTCCCCGGATCAGCGGCACCTGCTCATCGCGGATTTGCGGGTCGAAGTCGACCGGCTCGGGCGGCGGGCCAGCGACCGCCGCGTTGAAAGCGCGTCGCAGGCGCTGATGAAGCCGCATGTCGCCGGAGGTGTCGGGCAGGGTCAGCTCGATGATAGCGTCGGAGTAGCGGTTGAAGAGGGTCTCGGGCAGCGTGGTCGCGGCGCTGGAGTCGTCGAAGACCTGCCGCATCGCGGTGAGCTGCTTGCCCTTGCCGACGCGGATCAGCTCGCGCGGGTCCACGCCGAGGGTGACCAGGTCCCGCGTCAGCCCGTAGCTCGACCAGAGCTGCCAGGTGATGAGCTGGAACTGAAACGCCAACATGCTCAGCGTCTCGCGTTTGGAGGCGCCGTCGAGGAGCGCCGGCAGATATTGCACGCCGAGGGCGACGTGGCGGGCTTCGTCGCGCTCATAATAAGGGAGCAGGTGGGTCAGCACCGGCTCGACGTCGAGCTCCTTGATGATGTGAAAGAGCGTCAGGGCCAGCGGCTCGACCATGAGCTGCATGCCGAGCAGCTTCTTGGCCAACGTGTCCGCGTTGAGCACGCCCTCGAGGAGGCGCCGGGCGCCGGGGTCGATGCCGTCGGGCAGCGCGCCGAGTGCCTCCAGATAGTCGTGGAGCACGTAGAAGTGCCGCGCCTCGTCGTGGGCCTGGCTGGTGGCGGCCATCTTCGGCTCGAGGGGCTCGATCTCGTCGGCCAGCTCCGCGCTGATGCGCCACGCCGCGAGCTCGCCCCACATGATGACGCCGAAGATGCGCCCCAGGGCCTGCTTCGTGTCCTCGGGCATCGCCGGCCGGCCGTGCTCGGCGATCAGCGAGTCGAGGACCTCCTTTCCGTCCCACACGAGGCGCTGGCCTTTATGGTAGATGCGCTCGAGGATGCGGGCGTTCTTCGCGGCGAGGCCGTAATCATCGAGGTTGAACATGCCGTACGACAGCGTGCGGCGTTTCTTGTGGCGATATCCGAACATCTCTCATCTCCTCCGTCGCAGTCAGTCCGCGTCGGTCAGCAGCGCCCGCAACACGAGCAGCTCCAAGTCGTGGAACACCTGGCGGGCGATGTCGCGGTCGCGCTGGTCGGCGGCGAAGGCCAGGTCGACCATCAGTCCGTGAAATAACGTGCCGAGCATGGGCGCGAGGCGCTCGGGCGGCAGGATCATCCGCGTCGCAGCCTCGCCTAGGACCTCGTGGATGGCGCCGATGATCATCCGGTCGATCTCGGCGCGAAACTCGCGGAGGTGCGTGCCGAAGCTGGGGTGGATGGCCAGCACGTTGCGCAGCTCGAGCAGGATGGCGATCTGGTCGATGTCGCGCTCGAAGTACGCGAAGACCTCGGCCAGCACGTCGTGGAGCGGGACGCCCCCCGTCGAGCCCTCGACCAGCGCGGTGATGCGCGCGCGCAGCCCGCGAATCACCCGTAGCTGCACCTCGAGGAAGATGTGTTCTTTCGAGTCGAAGTGATAGTGCAGCAGCGACTTCGAGACGCTCGACTCCCGCGCGATGTCCTGCATCGACGTGCCGTGGTAGCCGCGACGCCCAAAGCAGTTGGCCGCGCCGTCCAGGATGCGGACGACCGAGTCGTTTTCGATGCGCAGGGGGCTGTCGTGGGTCATGGGCATGTCCTTTTCTGAGCGCAGGGTAGTGAGAGCTTGACTGGCCGTCCAGTCAGGGGCGTGTTTTTCCGCGCCCGGCCTTCCCTGCTGAACGCT
>CAZNZH010000478.1:0-4925 GCA_964577445.1 uncultured Myxococcales bacterium | reverse complement strand
CGCCGGTGATGATCAGGAGATCGTTACCCAACATGAAGCCGGCCGCCGCCGCGGCCCAGCCCGAGTAGCTGTTCAGCATCGACACGACCACCGGCATGTCGGCGCCGCCGATGGCTAGGACGAGGTGGACGCCCAGCAGCCCGGCGATGGCCACCGAGACCAGCAGCGGCCCGAGCCCCGCGCTGCCCTCGGCACTCAGGTAGGGCACCAGCATGCCCAGGGCGACGACGAGCAACGCCAGATTGAGCAGGTGGCGACCGGGCAGCACCAGCGCCCGCCCGCTGAGGATGCCCCTGAGCTTCCCGAAGGCGACCAGCGACCCGGTGAAGGTGAGGGCGCCGATGAAGACGTCGAGGAAGACCTCGACCAGGAAGATGCCGCGCGCCGCGCCTTGGTGATCGGTGTCGCCCATGTAGCTGGCCAGCCCGACCAGGACGGCCGCCAGCCCGACGAAGCTGTGCAGCATCGCGACCAGCTCGGGCATCGAGGTCATGGCGACCCGCGCCGCCATCATCGCGCCGACGCCGGCGCCCGCGCCGATCGTGAGGGCCAACACGAGGTAGCCGGTCCCCGTGGCGGTCCAGGCCGTGGCGAGGATGGCCGCCGCCATGCCCACGATGCCGTAGGCGTTGCCGCGCGCGGCGGTCGCCTGGCTCGACAGCCCGCGCAGGCTCAGGATGAAGAGCACGCTCGCCACGAGGTAGGCGATGATGAGTAGCGATTCCCCCAAGGTGCCTGCTACCTCCGAAACATCCGCAGCATGCGCTGCGTCACCAAGAACCCGCCGGCCACGTTGATGGCGGCGAAGAAGACGGCCGCAGCACCGAGGATCGTGGCCGCGCTGCCGAGATCGCCCGACACGTGCAGCATGCCGCCCAAGATGATGATGCCGCTGATGGCGTTGGTGACGCTCATCAGCGGGGTGTGCAGCGCCGCGGTCACGCTCCAGATGACCTGCCAGCCGACGAAGCACGCCAGCACGAAGACCGTGAGGTGCTGTAGGAACTGGGTCAGCGCGGGGTTCGCCGGGATGGCGTCGGCGTAGGCGCGCAGGCCGACCCACACGGCCGCGAGACACAGCGCCACCAGCCAGCCGCGGCCGCCACGCGCTGAGGCGCGGCCTTTGGCGGCGCCGGCACCACCGGAGGCCGCCGCCTTCGCTTCCGGGGGCGCGGGTTCGGGCGCCTTCGGGGCGACGATCGGCGCGATGGGCGTGGGCCGGGGCGGCGGCGGCCACAGGACCTCGCCCTCGTGCAGCACGGTCGCGCCGCGCACGATCTCATCGGTCAGATCGATGCGAAACTGCGAGGCGTCGCCTAGCAGCTCGACCAGGTTCACGATGTTCTGGGCGTAGAGCTGGCTCGCCGTGGTCGCGGCGCGGCTCACGAGATCGGTGTAACCCACAATCTGCACGCCCGCGTGCTCCACGACCTCGCCGGCCTGGGTCAGCTCGCAGTTGCCGCCCTGCTCCGCCGCGAGATCAACGACGACGCTGCCGGGCCGCATGGCCTCGACCATCTCGCGCGTCCACAGCAGCGGCGCCTTCTTCCCCGGCACCAGCGCCGTCGTGATGACGATGTCCAGCTCGGGCGCCTCGCCGCGAAAGAGCGCCATCTCCGCCTCGATAAAGGCCGCGCTCATCTCCTTGGCGTAGCCGCCCTTGCCCTCGCCGTCCTCGACCATCGGCACGTCCAGGCAGCTCGCGCCGAGGCTCTCCACCTGCTCACGCACCGCCGGGCGCGTGTCGAAGGCCCGCACCACGGCCCCCATGGCCCGCGCGGTCGCAATAGCCTGAAGGCCCGCCACCCCCGCGCCGATGACCAGCACCCGCGCTGGCGCCAGCTTGCCCGCCGCCGTGATCTGCCCGGTGAAGAAGCGCCCAAAGCGGTTCGCCGCCTCGACCACCGCCCGGTAGCCGGCGATGTTCGCCATCGAGCTGAGCGCGTCCATGGACTGGGCGCGCGTGATCCGCGGCACCTGGTCCATCGCGATGACGGTGGCGCGCCGCGAACGCAGCCGCTCGACCAGATCGACCTGGGTCGCCGGCCAGATGAACGAGATGAGGCGCCCGCCCGTCCGCAGCAGCTCCGCCTCGTGCCGCCCGAGATCGCGCTGGACCTCGGGCTCACGCACCTTGATGACGAGATCGCTGTCCTCCCAGATGCGCAGCGCGTCCGGCTCGATTCGCGCGCCAGCGGCGAGGTAGTCGGCGTCGGCAAAGCGAGCGCCCATACCGGCGCCCGACTCGATCGCGACCTCAAACCCCATGCCGACAAGCTGCCGCACGCTGTCTGGAGTCGCCGCGACGCGACGCTCTCCGGGGTGGACCTCCCGCGGCACTCCCAGCTTCATGGACGCACTCCCTGCGGCTGCCGGATCCTCAACAGACGCAGAGCAGACCCCTCAGGCGCCCCTCACGTCACTTCGACCCATCCGCGATGTTTCGCCACAGCCGCACCGCGTCGTCGACCGTGTCGTACAGCAAGGCATACACGTTGCCCTCAGGACTCACCAGGGGAGGCGTGAGAAATTCGCCCACGACGCCCGGCAGGGTCCAGCAGGTCTCCGCGGGCGGCAGCGAGCAGATCGTGAAGGGTCCGCCCGCGGTCGTGCGGTAGGCGGCGCCCCAGAGCGCGGCCTGCTTGGTCCCGGTGTAGAGCGGCAGCAGCTCCGCGAGGCCGGTGCGCCAGGGCGTGAAGACGCCGCCCACGGCTCGGCCGTAGGTGACGCCGCCCGGCGGGTTGAAGGCCAGCCACGGCTCGCCGCTCACAGGGTGAATGGCGCGATCGTGCACCGCGCCGGTGATCGACGCCGCGATGAGAGTGCTGTCGGACGCGGTGACCCGGGCGAGCCCGTAGCTGCCGTCGACTTTCTTGAAGTCGACCCAGACCCCGCCGCTGCCGTCTGCGCTCTGAGGGGTCAGCAGCGCGGCGCCGTGGCTGCCAGCGCTGTCGAAGAGCTTGGCCGCGGTCGCGACGCCTGCGGAGACCGACACCCGGTAGATCCCTTTCATGTCGCCGCCCACGCTGAGCACCGTGACGTCGCCTTTGGCGGTCAGCGCCGCTTGCCCGTAGGTGGAGACGCCAAACAGCGCCTGCGGCGTGTAGCCCGCGCCGTTGTTGACCAGCGCGGCGACGTAGTAGACCTCGTCGTGCAGGACGTGCGCGTAGAAATTGCCGCCCGCCGTGTCGTCGAACCAGGTGTCTTGGGGTGTGGTGTGGGGGCCGGCCGGGATCGTGGCGAAGGTGCCGCCGGCGACCACGGCACCCTGGGCCACACAGGCCACCACCTGGCCGTCCACGGCGTTCTCCGCGTCGCGCCCCACCGCGCCGAAGAAGCCCCTCGAGCCCGTCTGAAACGCTGTCTTGTACGTGTGGCCGCAGGCCCAGCCCAGCTCTTCGGCCGCCAGCCCGGCCTCGTCCCACCAGTAGGATGTGGCCGTGCCGTCGCCCTCATCCATGACGACGTAGACCTCCTCGCCGGCCACATAGAAGCTGGCGTTGCGCGGATCGCCTGAGAACACGACCTGCGACACGTCGCTCTTGCTGTTCCACCAGCCCACGTTTCTCGAGCTGGCGCCCAGGTATTCGAACCACCACTGCCCGTCCGCGGTCAGCGCATAGTCGACCAGCTTGTCGGGCGCGCACGAGGTCCCGCCTGCGATGACGTGGGAGAGGCCGACGGCGCCGTCGACCATCTGGACCAGCCGCGGCGGGTCCTGGACCGAGCGCCGGATGCAGTACCAAGGGTTGCCTGAGGCGTCGTAGGGCATCGCGCCCAGGTAGCGGATCTCCGCGTGCGAGGTGTTGAGCTCGCCGTCGATCTTCCCGCTCTGGCCAAACACACGCAGCGAGACCAGCGAGGTGCTGCTCAACACAGGCTGGTAGACGACGCCGCTCTTGGCGACGACGGCGCCGTGGCCCACCGAGTCGACGAAGGCTGAGCCGCTGGCCTGCTGAACGACCTTCTTTCCCGTGAGGGCGTAGAGCTTCAGCCGGGTCTGCAGGAGCGTGGTCCCGTCGAGGAGATCGGTGAGCACCACCGGCTGGTCCAGCTCGTCGGCGCTGAGGCCGCTGACCTGGGGCAGATAGGCGCCGTTGACCACGGTGTCAAAGCGCCCGCTGCTGCCGAAGTCGACCGACATGAACACCTCGCCGCCCTGGCCCACGAAGGGCGGCGCGATGAGCGAGGTGAGGCTTGGGATGAACCACGCCGGCAGCACCTGCACGTCGTCGCTGTTCTGTAGCGTCAGCAGCCCTGGCGGGTCACACGCTCCCGACGCCAACGTGCAGTCCAGCTCTTCGAAGAAGGCCACCGCCAAGCTACCGGCGCGCGCGGCACCGGCCACCTGCGTGCCGGCGCCCAGTGGGTAGAGGGATCCGGGCACGGTCTCGAACGGGTCGCACGCCAAGCCGATGCCGTCGAGGTCGAGATCGGTCTGCTTCGGGTTGGCCAGCCGCGGGCAGTTGTCCACCGCATCGGGCGCGCCGTCGTCGTCGTCATCGGGGTCGCAGGCGTCGCCCAACGTGTCGCCGTCAAGGTCCGCCTGGTCGGGGTTGGCGACCGTCTGGCAGTTGTCCGCCCCGTCGAGACGCCCGTCGTTGTCGTCGTCGTCGTCACACACATCGCCCAGGCCGTCTTTGTCGGTGTCTGTCTGGATAGGCGAGTTCAGGTCCGGACAGGTGTCGACGTCACCGCAGATCTTGTCGCCGTCCTTGTCGTTGTCCTCGTCGAAGGGACACACGTCGCAGACGTCACCGATGCCGTCCCCGTCGCTGTCGAGCTGGTCGGGGTTGCTCTTGGTCGGGCAATTATCGACGTCCCCGCAGTGGCCGTCGCTGTCTTTGTCGTCGTCCTTGTCGCCCGGGCACACGTCGCACGCGTCGCCGATGCCGTCCCCGTCGCTGTCGAGCTGGTCTTTGTTG
>CAZNZH010000477.1:0-4979 GCA_964577445.1 uncultured Myxococcales bacterium | reverse complement strand
GCCTTGGCCTGGCTGCTCTCGCTCGAGCGCGGCGGCACCGGCAGCTTCGGCCACGCGTCGCCCCTGACCCAGACCCTGCTGGCGCTGTCCGGCGTCGCCACCGCCCTCCCCCTGGTCTGCTTCGGCGCCGCCGTCCGCCGCCTGAGGCTGACGACCCTCGGCCTGATGCAGTACCTCGCGCCCACCATCCAGCTCCTGCTGGGCATCTTCCTCTATCACGAGCCCTTCAGCTCAACCCGCGCCATCGGCTTCGCCCTGATCTGGTCCGGCCTCATCGTCTACACCGCCGAGGGTCTGCTCAACCACCGCCGCACCCGGCGCCAGGCCCTGCTGGCCAGCCTGAATCCACCACCCGGGCCGAGCACCGAGCGCGTCGAGGTGGGTCCATATGCTAGAAATCGTTACCCATTCGCGCGGAGTCGTGGCCCAGCCACGCCGAGCACGAATGGGTGACGATGACGACGCAGATGGACCCGCATCGGCGGGCGAATGCCGGAACAGGTGGTGGATTCATGGCCAGCTACGAGGCGGCGTGACGGTGGGGCGCGGCTACTCGGCCCCCAACTCGATGGCGCAGTAGGCCGGGAAGGGGAGGCCGTCGAGGGACTTGTAGAGGGTGCCGCCCTCGACGCGCCAGTGGTGGTCGAAGAGGAAGTTGAGACCCCAGCTCATGCCGTCGGGGGGGATGGTGTGGCCGAGGCCGTGGTCGCAGCGGACCACGTCGTGGCCGTCGGCGGTGAGGTCGGCGGTCAGCTCGTCGGAGCCTGTGACGAAGTCGACCAGGGGGAACTGGGAGCTGGGCCAGACATCGGCGGGGCCACCGCTGACGGCGAGGACCGGCAGATCTCGGGCGGGCGTCTCATAGGGCGTGTAGACGACCTCAGCGAAGCCGCCCGTGCTGCCCAGGCCGCCGCTCCACAAGACGGCGCTGGCCAGCCACTCCGAGCGCTCGAGGAGCAGCACCGTGCTCCAGAGCGCGCCGGCGCTGAAGCCCATGGTGTGGACGCGGGTGCGGTCGATGGCGAAGGTCTCGTCGAGGCAGCTCAGCAGGTCGTCGAAGAGGACGAGGTCGATGCCGGGGCCGTCGAAGAGCGACCAGGTGGGGGGCATCTCGCCGAAGAGCTGCTCGCCGAGGTCTTTGAATTCAGCGAGCTTTTCGGACGCGAGCGGGTCGAGGACGGCCTGGGCGCTGGCGACGATGACGCCGTAGTTTTTCGCGATGGCCGCCGCGCCGACGGCGTTGCCGAAGTTCGCGCCGGTGTCGCCGAAGCCGTGCCACAGAAACATCACGCCGGCGCCGGCGGGGGTCGGGGGCAGCCAGACCTGAACGGAGCGGGCGAGGCCGGACGACATGAAGCTGTTGGGGCCGGCTTGCAGCGTGGGGCAGGCGGCGCCGGAGTAGGCGGCGGGCGCGGGAGGGGCCAGCGGGTTGGCGGGGACGTCGGCGGTCGCGTCGGGCGTGGGCGACGTGTCGGCGGTCGCGTCGGGCGCGCCGCTGTCCGGGCCGGCGGAGTCCGACGCGATCGAGTCCTGCGGCCCACCGTCGTCGCCGGTGGCGGCGTCGTGGCCGGCCGCGCTGTCGAGGGCGCCGGTCGAGTCGGCGCCGGGATCGCTGGCGCCGCCGTCACAGGCCGACAGCGCCGCGAGGACGGCGAGCGAGCAGACGACAGCGAACTTGTTGAGCCCCATGAGCACCCCTCCAGGTCCAGTCGGACGTGATTGTTGAGGTTGTGAGGGGCGAGAGCAAGCGGGTCCGCCCACACGGTGTTTCCGCGGGGAGGGCCAGGCGTGTCAGGGCGGGATCAGCGAGTGCCCCACGGATGGATCACGAGGGCACCGGCGTCCCGAAAGCGCTTCGCGTTGCGGGTGACGACGGTGAGCCCGTGGACGATGGCGGTCGCCGCGATGAGCCCGTCAATGGCCGGGAGCGAACGGCCGGACTACTCGGCGCTGCCGGGAGCGCCGCAGAGGAGGTTCGGCGCTCCCGGGGTGCCGAAGCCGCCTGCGACGTACTCGTTGGCGGCGGCGCCGGAGGTGAAGCACCACGCGGAGTCGTCATCGTTGCCGGTGGCGGCGTTCACCGAGCCCGCGACGGTGGAGGTGAGCTGCCACGACGCGCCATCGGCTTGGGTAAACGTCAGCGCGGGCACCTCGACGCTGTCGATGATCATGGCCGCCAGTGGCTCGCTCGTGCCGTCCCAGTCCGGGTGGACGAGCTGGGTTCGGACGACCTTGGAGTTCGAGATGCCGATCTGGCCGTGGGTGGCCGCGACGCTGATGCCGCCGTTGTTCGCTGGCTCGCTTGAGCGCGCGAGGACCGCCGAGGCGCCCGCGGTGACCACGGCGCTCGTGTCCAGCTTGTACTTCGCCGTGGGTGCCGCTGGCGGGAGCGCGCCGTCGTTGTATGCGCGGTACGCGATCCAGACCTTGTTCAGCTTTACGGCGCTGTTCGTGGTGTTGCGAACCTCAAGCCACTCGCCCGCGTCCTCGTCGATCGCGCCGCCGGCCGACGACGGGTTGGCCATGATCTCGGTGAACGCCAGCGCGCCCCCCGGCACGTCGTTCGGCTCACAGGCAGGCGCGAGCTCACAACCCAGGTCGTCGCAATCCTTGGCGCCATCGCCGTCGTTGTCCTCGTCGTCGTCGCAGGTGGTCTCGGTCGCCGGCGCCTTGGCGACCGTCAGCTCGTAGGCGCTGTCGATGGCCGCGCTGTTGGACCAGCCGTCGATGACCAGCCCGTACGGCTCGCCGCCGTCGAGGACCGCGCTGATGAGCTCGCCGCCACCCCCGATGTCGTCGTCTGCGACGTCGCAGACATAGCCGCCCGGCGGGGGCGTCGGGCACACCGAGGAGAAGAGCGCGAGCGCGAGGTCGAAAGCGCCGCCGCGTCCCCAGCCACGCCGGCGTCGCCGCTGTCGCCGACCTCCGCCGTCGCGTCCGTGATGACGCTGCCGCCGCTTTCGACCTCGCCGCAGGCAGACGCCCCCAGCGCGAACATCGCGAAGACCGCGGCCAACGCACAGGTGACCGAGGGTGCGCGCGCGCCGATCAGCTCCGCGTCCAGCGCAGGTACGGCAGCTCGCTCGCCACCGCGCGCGTCGCCGCCTCGCCCGCCCGAAGCTGCGCCAGCGGATCCCACTGCCCGGCCACCAGCGCGTCGCGGGCGCTCGCCGGCACTCCCACCGGCCAGGTCCGACCGCCGCCGTGCAGCACCCCAGCGGCGACGTCCAGGGTCAGCTCGACCGTCTCGTCGCCAGCCACCATCTCGCTCAGCTCGGCGAGGTGCTCGGGCGTCGCCGTCGCGCAGACCAGCCCGAGGGTCAGCGAGTTGCCGAAGAAGATCTCGGCGAAGCTCTCCGCCAAGACCGCCCGAAACCCCGCCCGCGCGATGGACTGCGGCGCATGCTCACGCGACGACCCACAGCCGAAGTTTCGGCCCGAGATCAGGATGGTCGCGCCCTCGGCACTCGGCTCGTTGAGCGGGTGCGACTTCGGCGTGCCGTCGGGCTCAAAGCGCACGTCCCAGAAGAGCTGCTCGCCCAGCCCGTCGAAGGTCACGCAGCGTAAAAAGCGCGCCGGGATGATGCGGTCGGTGTCGATATCTGTGCCGGGGACGACCACCGCGCGCCCGGAGACCTTCGTGATCGCTTCGCCAACCATGCTCACGCCCTCCCCGCCGCTGAGATCCCAAAGACTTCGCGCGCGTCGGCCACCGACCCGCGGATCGCCGCCGCGGCGACCATCACCGGGCTCATCAGCATGGTGCGCCCCTGCGCCGAGCCCTGGCGCCCCTTGAAGTTCCGGTTCGACGACGACGCGCACAGCTCGCGCCCGACCAGCTTGTCGGGGTTCATCGCCAGACACATCGAGCAGCCCGCCTTGCGCCACTCAAAGCCCGCCTCGGTGAAGATGGCGTCCAGGCCCTCGGCCTCCGCCTGCGCCGCGACCACCTGCGAGCCCGGCACCACCAGCGCGCGCACGCCCTTCGCCACATGCTGGCCGCGCACATAGCGCGCCACCTCACGCAGATCCGACATGCGGCTGTTGGTGCAGCTCCCGATGAACGCGACCTGCACCGGCACCCCGATGACCGGCGCCCCATCCTCGAGGCCCATGTGCTCGAGCGCCTCCTGGTGCCCTGCCCGGTCGGCCTCGGCCACCTGCGCCAGCGGCGTCAGGCGCTCCGCCACGCCCACGGCCTGCCCGGGATGAATGCCCCAGGTCACCGTCGGCGCGATGTCCGGCGCCTCAAAGCGCACCACGTCGTCGTACTCCGCGTCGGGTGCCGAGGCCAGCCCGCGCCAAAACGCCACGGCCTGCTCCCAGTCCGCGCCGGACGGCGAGAAGGGCCGCCCGCGCAGGTACTCGAAGGTGGTCTCGTCCGGGTTGACGTAGCCGACCCGCGCCCCACCCTCAATGGCCATGTTGCAGAGCGTCATGCGCTCCTCCATGCTCATGGCGTCGATGGTGCTGCCGCCGAACTCGTAGGCGTGGCCGACCCCGCCCTGCACTCCCAGCTTGCGGATGATATGCAGGATAACGTCTTTCGCGTACACGCCCGGCCCCAGCTCGCCGTCCACCTGGACGCGCCGCACCTTCAGCCGCTCGAGCGCCAGGGTCTGCGTCGCCAGCACATCTCGCACCTGCGTCGTGCCGATTCCGAACGCGATGGCGCCGAAGGCCCCGTGGGTCGAGGTGTGCGAATCCCCACAGCAGATCGTCATCCCCGGCCAGGTCAGCCCCTGCTCGGGGCCGACGACGTGGACGATGCCTTGGCGCCCGCTGTCGACATCGAAGTAGCGGATCCCGTGGCTGCGCGTGTTGTCGCGCAGCGCGACGATCATCTGCTCGGCCAGCGGGTCCGCGAAGGGGCGCGTCTGCCGGTCGGTCGGGATGATGTGGTCGACGGTCGCGTAGGTGCGGCTCGGGTAGGCGACCTGAAGCCCCAGCTCGTCGAGCATCGCGAACGCCTGCGGGCT
>CAZNZH010000476.1:0-4998 GCA_964577445.1 uncultured Myxococcales bacterium | reverse complement strand
GGCGAACTCGGTCGACGATGGAGGCCAGGTTCGGTGAACGCTCGCTCGACGGCCGCTCCAGCTCTTCGAGGGTCGCGGTGATGGCGCCGCACTGCGAGTGGCCCAAGACGACGACCAGCCGGGTCCCGAAGCGCTGGGCGCCGAACTCGACGCTGCCCACGAGCGAGGGCGCGACGATGTTGCCGGCCACGCGGATCACGAAGAGATCGCCCAGCCCTTGGTCGAACACGATCTCGAGCGGCACGCGGGAGTCCGAGCAGCCCAACACGATGGCGAAGGGCTCTTGGCGGTCCACCAGCTCAGCGCGCCGCTGGCCGTGGAGCACCCCACCGCGCCCCGCCAGATCGTCTACAAAGCGCTGGTTGCCGTCCTTCAGCCGCTTCAGCGCTTCCAAAGCCCCACACACCATCGCGAAAACCTCCCTGTGGCGGTAGGCCCGGCGCGCCGGCGCGGGCCCGGTGGACTGTTCGCCGCGAACCATAGCCCAAGGGAGCCGTCCGGACACGCACGGATCGGTGAGGCCCGGCATCGGGCGCGGCGGCCCCGCCTCGGCTAGGCGCGCTTGGCGGCGCGCTGGTCGTGGCGGGCGCGGGCGGCGGCGGCGTCGGCGTCCAGGTGATCGTCGCCGCAGCGGACGAGGTATTCCTCGTAGGTGCCTGGGAAATCGAGGATGCCGTCGGGGCGGATCTCGATGATGCGGTTGGCGACCTCGCCCACGAACCAGCGGTCGTGGCTGACGAAGATGATGGTGCCGTCGTAGTCCAGCAGTGCTGCCGCCAGCGACTCGATGCCCTCGATGTCCAGGTGGTTGGTGGGCTCGTCGAGGATGAGCAGGTTCGGTTTGGTGACCGCGAGGCCGGCGAAGACCAGGCGCGCACCCTCGCCGCCGCTGAGGTTCTCGATGCGCTTGTCGACGTCGTCTTTGCTGAAGAGCACCGAGGCCAGGCTGCCGCGGACGAAGCCGACGCTCTCGCCCGGGCAGAGCTTGTAGAGCCAGCTCTGGACGGTCTCGGTCTCGTCGTGGCCGAGGATCTCGTGGTGGTCCTGCGCGAACCAGCCCGGGTAGACCTCGTGGCCCCACTCGACGGTGCCGGCGTCGGGCTTGAGCACGTCCATGATGGCTTTGAGCAGCGTGGATTTGCCGATGCCGTTGGGGCCGATGATGGCGAGGCGGTCGTCGCGCTGGACGTCGAAGGTCACGTCGTGGAGGACCTGTTTGTCGCCGTAGGCCTTGGCGATGCCCTCGACGCCGAGGACCTTGCGGCCGGTCGGGCGCCGCTGCTTGAAGGCGAAGTGCGGGTAGCGGCGCGAGGACTCGGGCAGCTTCTCGATGACCATCTTCTCGACGCGCTTCACGCGGCTCTGGGCCTGGCGCGCCTTGCTGGCCTTGGCCTTGAAGCGCTCGATGAAGGCGCGCTGGTCGGCGATCTCCCGCTTTTGCTTGCCTATCTCGAGCTCCATCCGGTCGCGGTCGGCGGCCTTGGATTCCTCGAAGTCCGTGTAATTACCGGTGTATTGGAGTGCGCGCTCGTAGTCGACGTCGATGATGTGGCTACAGACGTTATCGAGGAAGCGGTGATCGTGGCTGATGACCAGCGCGCAGCCGGTGAAGCCGCTGAGGAACTTCTCAAGCCAGCGGATCGACAGGATGTCGAGGTGGTTGGTGGGCTCGTCGAGCAGGAGGATGTCGGGGTTGGCGGCGAGGACCTGGGCCAGCAGGACGCGCAGCTTGAAGCCACCGGAGAGCGTCGACATGGGCTGGCGGTGCACGGCCGTCGGAATGGCGAGGCCCTCGAGGATCTCGCCGGCGACCGACTCGAGGCTGTAGCCGTCGTTTTGTAAGATGACGTCCTCGAGCTCGGCGTAGCGCTCGCCGTCGAAGTGCTCGTGGGCTCTGGCGAGGATCTCTTCCTTTTCGACCATCGCCGCCCACAAAGGCGCGTTGCCCATCATCACCACGTCGAGGATGGGGACGTCTTCGAAGGCGAAGTGGTCCTGGCGCAGCACGCCCATGCGGGCGCGCTTGGGCATCGAGACCTCGCCGGCCGAGGACTCCTCGTCGCCGGAGATGATGCGCAGGAGCGTGGACTTGCCGGAGCCGTTGGCGCCGACCACGCCGTAGCGGCAGCCCGGGTTGAGCTGGAGCGACACGTCCCGAAAGAGGGTGCGCGCGCCGAAGGACTTTTCGAGGTTCGTTAGGGTCAGCATGGGGGCGGGAAGCTAGCGATCGAGCGGGCTCGCGTCCAGCACGGAGTTCAGTCGCGCGCTGCTTCGACGAGCGCTTGGATGGCGCGGTCGATGTCGCCGCGGGTGCTGGGCTGGCCGAGCGAGAATCGCAAGGTGGCCTGGGCCTCGACCGCGGTGGCGCCCATGGCGAGCAGGACGTGGCTGGGGAGGCCGGAGCCGGACGCGCAGGCGGCGCCCGTGCTGATGGCGACGGCGCGCTCGGCGAGGGCCAAGACCAGGGACTCGCCGTCGGCCGGCGCGCGGTCGGGGAGGGCGAGGAACAGCGAGGTGGTGCCTGGCAGTCTGGGGGCCGCGGCGCCGTGGACGCGCGAGCCCCCGAAGGCGTCGAGCAGCGCGCGCTCGAGCCGGTCGCGCAGCGCGGCCGTGCGCGCCGGCCCTCCCGAAGCGAGGTAGTCCATGGCCTCGCGCGCGGCGACCTCGAGCCCGCCCAAGAGCGCGGCGGCCTCGGTCCCGGCGCGGCGCCCGCCCTCTTGTCGCCCGCCGCGTATCATCGGCGTCACACCGACCCCGCGCCGCACGATCAAGGCGCCGACCCCCACCGGCGCGCCCAGCTTGTGGCCCGACAGCGCCAGCATCGCGATCTCGCCAGCCGCCGCCTCGTCCCAGCGCAGCGGCACGCGCCCCACCGCCTGCACCGCGTCGCAAAACCACGGCACGCCGCTCGACGCGACGAGGCGTGAGACCGCGTGAAGATCCGCCAGCACCCCGGTCTCGTTGTTGGCGGCCATCACGCAGAGGCCGTCCCCACCGACCACCGCGCGCTCGAGCGCCGGCAGGTCCACGCGCCCCTCGCCGTCGACGGGGACGAGCCGGATCTCGGCCTCATCGCGACTCGCCAGCGCGGCGAGCGCCTCCAGGACCGCGTGGTGCTCGGTGGCGCTGGCGACCAGCACCGGCCTCGCCCGCCCGCGCCGCCGCGCGTCCGCCCACAGGTGCCCCACCGCCATGGCGCAGGCCTCGCTGCCGCCGCTGGTGAAGACCACCTCCGAGGGCTGAGCCCCCACCAGCTTCGCTACCGCCGCCCGCGCCGCCTCGACCACCGCCCGCGCGCGCACGCCGGGCCCGTGCTGAGCGCTCGGGTTGCCCAGCCCCGCCCGCAGCAGCTCGCCCACGCGCTCAGCCACCGCCTCGCTCACCGGCGACGTCGCGTTGTGGTCCAAGTACGCAGCTTTCATGCGGCCCTCCCTCCCTGCCGCTATCATGCGCCCATGCCCACCTACCGCGCGAGCCTGCTCAGCCCGACCTCCCCCACCGCCCTGCGCTACCTGCCCGACGGGGTGGTCCGCGTCGGCCCCACCGGCGTCATCGTCAGCGTCGACCCCGCGCCCGGCGACGCCCCGGTCGACTTCGACCTGCGCCCGGGCCTGCTGGTCCCGGGGTTCGTCGACGCCCACGTCCACTACCCGCAGACCCGCGTGGTCGGGCGCGCCAGCGGCGAGCTCTTGCCCTGGCTGGAGCACACGGTCTTCCCCGAAGAGGCCCGCTTCGCCGACCCCGCCCACGCCGCGGCCGTCGCTGAGACCTTTTGCGAAAACCTCGCCGCCGCCGGCACGACGCTCTCGCTCACCTACGGCTCAGCCCACCCCGCCGCAGCCGAGATCCTCTTTCAAACCATGGACTTACGCGGCATGCGCGCCATCGCCGGCCCGGTCCTGATGGACGACCACTGCCCCGACGCCCTGCGCCACCCCGTCGAGGTCGCCATCCCCGCGCTCGAGGCCCTGGCCGCCCGCTGGCACGGCCACGACCGCGGCCGGCTGCGCGTCGCCGTCATCCCGCGCTTCGCGCTGTCCTGCACCCCGGAGCTGCTGGCCGCCGCCGGCGCCTTGGCCGCCCGCCTGGACCTCCCCATCTCGACTCACCTCTCCGAAAACCTCGATGAATGCTCGCTAACCTGCGCGCGCTTCGCCGCCCCGGACTACCTCAGCGTCTACGAACGCGCCGGCCTCGTCCGCCCGGGCGCCGTCTTCGCCCACGGGATTCACCTGTCCGACAGCGAGTGGCAGCGCCTCCGCACCGCCTCGGCCGTCGTGGCCCACTGCCCCGACTCCAACGACTTCCTCGGCAGCGGCGGCATGGCCATCGAGATCGCCCGAGATCTGGGCGTCCCCGTCGCCATCGGCACCGACATCGCCGCCGGCCGCACCTTTCGTGTCCCGCGCGTCCTGTCGTCGGCCTACGACAACGCGTGCCGCCGCGGCGCGCCTCTGACGCCGGCGGAGCTCTTCTGGCTGGGCACCCGCGGCGGCGCCCTGGCGCTCGACACGCCGGAGGTCGGCGCTTTAGACCCCGGCCTCGACGCCGACATGGCGCTCTTCGACCTCCCCCCCAATTCGCCAGACGCCGCCTCGCTGATCGACGCGCTCCTCTTCAACCACGACGCCAAAAGCGCCCGCGCCACCTGGGTACGAGGCCGCGAGGTCTACCGCCGCGCTTGAGCGTGGCGCATCGGTCGTCGCGACGACCTACTCGCCGCGAAGCCGCGCCAGCCAAAGCTGAACGGCCTCTGGATGGTTGTCCATGGAGGCGAACTCGACGATGGCGTCGAGGTCCAGCGTCGGCAGGAGATTGCTCTTCGGGATCTTGACGTAGCGAGCGTGCACCAGCTCGTAGAGTTCAAGCCGCATGTTGCGCCAAAACCAGACTTCCCGCACACCCAGGCCCCGGTACACCTCAAGTTTCGGCAAGCCACCGCTTGAGAAGGTGTTCCCATATTCTCCCGTCGCGTGGCTGGCTCATGTCTTTTCAGGG
>CAZNZH010000475.1:3032-5002 GCA_964577445.1 uncultured Myxococcales bacterium | reverse complement strand
TCCACCGAGAAAGGCCCGCAACTTCAACGAGTTGCGGGCCTTTTGCTTTTGGGGGGGGCTCGGGCGGGGCGTGAGGTCGGCGGGATCTCGGGCTGGCGGTCGGGGCTCGTCTGGCACCTGGAAACGCGCGATGGGCTCGGTGCGGGCGTCGCCACCCCCTCGCGTGCCCCGGGCCGGAAGGTTCATGATGGCGGGCCGGCGCGGGACGGCCCCTTGCGCGGGAGGCGACGGGGGGCCAGGCTGGGGGCATGATCTCGGTGACCATGATCGCGATGGCGATGCTGGGGCTGTCCTTGGGCGGCGACGACGCGGTGAGCTGCGTCAGCCACCGGGCCGAGGCCTTCGCGCGGGGGGCGGGGTACAACCACCTGGTCCACCTGGAGAGCGCTTGCGCGGAGACGGTGCGCTGCCACGTGAGCAGCGACGTCAACCCGGAGGGCGTCGACGCGACCCTGGCGCCGGGGGCGAAGACGACCGTCACGCTCTTTCGGGGCTCGCCGGCTAGCACGTTCAAGGCCGAGGTCACCTGCAAGGCCTCCCGGCGCGGCGGGAGCTGAGCGCCGGGCACCGCGGCGAGGGCTGCCCCCGCGGGGCTGCCCTACACCCCGATCGCTCGGTGCGGAGGCTGAGGTGCTCGTGTGGACCTGCCCAACGTCTCGACACGGCCCTCGCTCACCGTTGGCCCCGTCCCTATCGGCTGAGCTCCGGCTTGTAGGTGCCGGGCACCGTCCTGAACGCGACCGCCAGTCGATTCCATCCGTTGATCGCGACCACGGCTAGCGTCAGGTCCACCAGCTCCTTTTCGCCGAAGTGGCGCCGCGCCAGCTCGTACACGTCGTCGGGCACGTGGGTGTCCCCGACGAGGGTCACGGCCTCGGTCCACGCCAACGCCGCCCGCTCGCGCTCGCTGAAAAACGGCGCCTCGTGCCACGTCGCGACCGCGTAGAGGCGCTGCTCCGTCTCCCCGTCCTGGCGCGCGTCCTTCGTGTGCATGTCGAGACAATAGGCGCAGCCGTTGATCTGGCTCGCGCGCACCTTCACGAGCTCGAGCAGCGCCGGCTCGAGTCCCGAGCTGTGGACGTAGGACTCAAGACCAAGCATCGCCGCGAGGCCCTCGGGCGCGACGTTGGCATAGACGACTCTGGGCTTCATGTTCATCACTGACCTGCTCTTCGTCTCGCTGGTTGATGCCGCGGCCAGGGGTTGGACGCGGTCTTGGGGCTGACTCGGTGGCTGCTCAAACCCCTGGCTGCTCCGCCCCGACGCGGAGCGAGCCTCAGGTCTTCACGCGGCCCCTGCTCACTTGAGCCGCTTGTCCAGGTACTCCTTCAACGCCACCGCGTTGTTGTGCTCGCTGTCCTTCGCCGCGAAGAGCAGGGTCGCGGTGTCGCCGGAGCAGGCGCCCAGGACACGCTCTCGGACCCCGTCTTGCGCGTCGAGCTCACGAAAATACTTGTGCCTGAACGCGTCCCACTTCGCCGGCTCGTGGCCGAACCACTTCCGGAGCTCGTCGCTTGGCGCCACCTCCTTGATCCACCCGTCGAGCTTCGCGTCCTCCCTGGAGACCCCGCGCGGCCAGAGCCGGTCGACCAGGACGCGACAGCCGTCCGACGCTGCCGGGGGCTCGTAGATCCGCTTCACCTTGAGGTCGACGCTACTCGTGCGCGTCATGGCTGTGCTCCTGAGCGAGCGTGTCGAGCGCGATGACCGAATGGGCGAACGCTCCGCCGGCGCGCATCTCCGCGGCGACCCAGATCGCCTCCATCAGCTCCTCAGGCGTCGCCCCTTCGCGGGTGGCGGCCTTGGTATGGCCGCGGATGCAATAGGGGCACTGCGTCACATGCGCGACGGCCACCGCGATGAGCTGCTTGTACTTTCGCGGCAGCGCGCCCTCGCGGAACACCGCCTCGCTGAAGTTGCGAAACGCCTCCGCCGCCTCGGGGGCGGGCTGGGCGGCCGTGGAAGTCCTG
>CAZNZH010000475.1:724-3022 GCA_964577445.1 uncultured Myxococcales bacterium | reverse complement strand
CTTACGCCGTTGGGAGAGCTGTGCGGTCGCCTTCGGAAAGATGTCGTCGCTCATGACCATACCGTCCTGTCGCTTGCTCGCTCGTCGAGCGCCCGTTTCCCGCACGCGCCAGCCGCCGTGCCGAGGACCTCACCGCGCAGTGTCCGCTCATCGGCGGTGATCGACAAGCCCCGCCCCCAGACTAAAAACGCGGGGTAAGAAAACCGTAGCTCGCGCGCAGAAATTCCGACTGGAGGCCGATCGCGGATTCAGGACTTCCACGGCCGCCCAGCCCGCCCCCGCTCGCCCCAGCCCGGTGTGTCAGCGTGGAGCAAGTCTCAAGTCCGTACCCGACCCCTGCGCGATCTGACCAGCAGCCACAGCCCTACCGTCGCGAGCCACGCCGGCACGGGGCCGCCGCCCCGGCAGCCGCCGCCGCTCGGGGGGCCAGCGAGGAGCCGGCCCTCCTGGGCGCGCGGCGGCACCGGCGCGCCCGCCCCGCTCGCGCTCTCGTAGCCAGCCGCGCCCGCCCCCGACCACGGGTCGCCCGCCGCCACGCCACCGGGCACCACGGCGACGCCGGCCCCGAAGTGCGCGATGAAGAGGTCCACCCCCAGCGGCAGCGCGCGCTCGTTCACGCCCGTAGCGGCGCTCATGACGTGGGCCTTGTCCAGGTCCGCCAGCCATATCCCGCCCTGAACAGCAGCCCCTTCGCCCCCACGCGGGACGTCGCAGCCGAACACCACCAGCTTGCCGTCGGGGCGCTCGACCATCTTCAGGCGCGACGGCAGCAGGCCGGGCAGCGTGGTCTCCTGAAACGACACAAAGAGGAAGCGTGGGAGCGTCACGATGGGCTGACCATCCACCTGGATCTCGAAGGTGTCCGCCGGGACGCTGGCCACGCGCCCGTCGCGCAGCACCAGCCGCCCCCGCACGGCGGGATCGTCGCCCTCGACCTCGACCTCGCCGCCGGCCCCGCGCCGCAGAGCGATGGGCGTCGGCGGGATCTCAGCCTGCACGTCGTCGGCCACCGTCACCTCGCCGTCGACGCTGCGGCGGACAAGCCACGGCGCGTGGTCGATCAGCACCAGCGCCACCCCCGAGTCGTCCGGGTCGATGAGGCAGTCCAGCGCCCCCGGGATCTCCGCGCTCTCGACCCCCAGCTCCGGCACATGCGACGCCGGAAACAGCGGCTCGAAGAGTCGCAAACGCCCGCGCTCGCGGTCCACCACGCACAGCCCGCCCTGCGCGTTCACGTCGATGCCGCCGACGTCGCCGATGTCGCGGCGCGGCGCGTCCCAAAGCGGCGCCAGCCCGCCCCGCGGCCCGCTGCGAAACAGCATCCACGCCTTCCCGTTGCCCTCCGCGTCGACGGGAATGGACACCGCGCGCAGCACCACGACGTCGCCCGGGTCCAGCCGGTGCGGGTAGCGCACCAACTCATACACCCCGGGCACCGTCAGCAGCGTCCCGCCCCACACCACCTTGGGCGCCCGCGTGTCGGGAACCGCCAATGAAAACGCGGTATTAAGGTAGCTGCGCGACGCGGTCACCAGGCCGTGGTCGGTGAGCTGGTCGCCGCGCCCGGCCGGCACCGACCACAGCGGCGTCACCCAGCTCGCCGGCCCCCGCGCGTCCCAGCCGAAGAAGCTTCCGTCCGCGTTGGCGCCGACCCACGCGTGGCTGCGCTCGACCACCCGTGGGTCCGCCTCCTCGCCGACGCTGACCAGCCAGCCGTCGTGGCTGCCGTCGACCTGAAACTGCACCCGCTCGTGCACCGGGTCCCAGCCGAGCTGGCCGAGCCCGCGCTCGACCCACACCTCGTACCAGCCACCTCGTCGCGCCTGCTCGGTCGGGGCCGTCGTCATCCCGCTGTCGGCCCGCGCCGTGGCCAGATCGAAGACCACGCGGCAGTCCTCGCCGTAGCGGCAGAAGAGCACGGTGGTTCCGGCTACGATCCAGGTGCGCTCAGGGTCCACGGGCAAAAGCCGCGCGCCGGTGAGGTCGGCGTGCACGGCCGCGGCGGGGATGTAGAGCTCGCCCAGGCCGCCCTCAAAGAAGGTCCGGTGGACGCCGTCCGCGACGACGGTGGCGATGTAGCTGCTGTCGGCCGACGTGACCGCCTCGGCGCCGTCATCGGGGTAGCGCGCGACGACGGCGCCGCCGGGCGCCCAGCAGGTGCCGTGGAGGCAAAAGGGCGCGTCGCGGCCGAGATCGGTCGTGTCCCAGAAGAGGTTGTCCTCAAGCGCGTCAGGCGGCAGCGCCCAGCGGACCAGCGGGCTGGCGACGAACCAGGTGGCGCCGGCCTCCTCGCGCGCG
>CAZNZH010000475.1:0-714 GCA_964577445.1 uncultured Myxococcales bacterium | reverse complement strand
TGGGGTCGGTGGCGTCGAGGGCCGCCTCCACCGGGTCCGACGTGGTGCCGCCGTCGCTGTCGGCGTACCAGTCCGAGGTCCCCAGCGCCGCCTCGGCCGCCGCGCTGAGGCCGTCGCTGTCCAGGTCGAGCCCCGCCGGGTCCAGGGACAAACGGAAGATCTGCTCGGGCTGCGGCGGGGCCACGGCGGCCTGCCAGCGCGCGTGCACCAGCAGGCCGCCGGGCCCCGTCTGCACCCACTGGACGTTGGGCGTGTTGAAGCTGCCAAAGTGGTCCTCGACCTGCGGCTGGCGCTCGAGGAGCGCCTGCGAGAGGCTGAGGTAGCCGCTGCCGCGCCCGCCCGGCTCGAGCACGCGCAGCCCGGTGCCGCGGGCGTCGGCGTTGAAGTCGGCCGGGTCGGACCAGCCCACATCCCCGCCGCCCCGCAGCGCCACGACCGCCTCGAGCGTCGGGTCCCACGCCAAGATCCCGCGCCCGAGCGGGCTCCACCCCCGGTAGACGCCGTCGCCGCTCGACTCACGCTCCAAGACGGGCCCGAACACCAGCGCGGGGTCCCCGCCGGGAGCGCCCGCGACGACCGCCTGGATGGCGACGACCCGCCGCACGCCGGGCGAGCTCTCGGCACTCTCCCAGACCTTGGCGTCGAGCTGGTCGGTGGCGACGACGGGGAGCACGCGCGGCGACGCTCCCGGCCGGGGGTCGAGGCAGGCGACGC
>CAZNZH010000474.1:0-5012 GCA_964577445.1 uncultured Myxococcales bacterium | reverse complement strand
CCCTGAGCTTGGAGGTCGGGTACGGCGGGACGCGGGCGCTGCTCGACGTCTCGGGGAGCTGGGCTGCCATCCCGCGGGTGCTGAAGTTCGACGGGCGCCTGACCGGGCTCCGCTTCGTCGATGAGCTGCAGCCTGGGCTCCGCGCGTGGGGCGCCGGCTATCAGCTCGGGGCGGAGTGGCTGGCGGACTCGCGGGCGTCGGTTCGGCTGGCCGTCGAGCACAACCTCAACCGCATCCAGACCAGCCAGCTCCGGGTGATGTTGGTCGCCGACCTCTCGTTTTGGCTCTGATGCCCTCTGCCTCTCACGGTGAGCACCGCGATGGATGACGCGACCCGAAGCGGTCGGTGGCTGGGCGCGCTGCTGACGATGGTGGCCATCGCCGCGGGCGTGGGCGTCGTTCACGCCGGCGCGCCACCTGCCAGCGAGGTCACCGCGGCCAGCGACGCGGCCCCGCCGCCGGATCCCTTCACGCAGGCCGGCCAGGCCTGGCTCTACGCGAAGAAGATCGGGCGCCAGCACGTCCCCAGCGCGGCGATCATCCGCGACCAACAGATCCCGCTGCGCTTCAGTCACCGCCTGCACGTCGGCGAGCTGGGGTGTGTCGAATGCCACAGGACCATCCCCAAGAGCCTGCGCTCTTCGGACGTCAACCTCCCGGCCGAGCGCATCTGCTTCGATTGTCACGACGTGGACGCGGCGGCGCAAACCCCCCCGGGCGACCCTCCCGCGACGTGCGCGACGTGTCACCCCGGCTACGTCGCCGAGCTCCCCGAGGGGGTCGCGCCCTCGGACACGCACAAGGCCAAGGTGCACCCGCCCCAGGTCCTCTTCCCGCCGCCGAACCTCAAGTTCAACCACAAGATCCACATCGACCGCGGCGCGTCGTGCGCGACCTGTCACGGCGATCTGGCGCAGGTCGACCTCGCGACGCGGGAGAACGCGCTGCCGGTGATGGGGACCTGCCTGGGCTGTCACGACGGCAAGCAGGCGCCGAACACCTGCCGGACCTGTCACCTCACGCTGCCCGACGGCCGCATCGACACCATGGCCGGTGATCGCCCGCTGGCGCCCGCCGGCTGGTACTTCGGCGACGCCCACGATGATCGCTGGCTGCACGACCACCGCCAGGTCGCCGTGACCAACGGCGCGCTCTGCGCGAGCTGCCACGACCCCAAGGAGTGCATCGACTGCCACAACGGCGTCAGCAAGCCGCTGAAGCTCCACCCCAACAACTGGATGCTGACGCACCCCATCGCCGCGCGGAAAAACGAGCCGGACTGCTCGAGCTGCCACCGCGCCCAGACCTTCTGCGTGTCGTGCCACCAACAGACGAGGTTCGCCTGGGAGCCCGGCGGCAAGGGGCGCGACGACCTCCAGGCGCGCGGGCTGCGCTTTCACCCCGAGGGCTGGGTTCAGGCCGGCTGGCCCTCAGGCGATGGACGCCTCGCCGCCCGAGATCCCAACCACCACGGGTTTCAGGCCCAGCGAAATATCCGCGCCTGCACGAGCTGCCACACCGAAGAGACCTGCCTGACCTGCCACAACCCCAAGGTCTACCGCGCCCTCGCCGTCAACCCCCACCCGCCCGGCTTCGGCGGCTCCGCGCGCTGCCGGTCCATGCTCAAGCGCAACCACCGCCCCTGCCTCAAGTGTCACGAGGCGGGCGACGCGGCCGTCGAGGCGTGCCGGTAGAGCGTCGAGGCGCCTCGCCGGCGCCGCGGTGATCCAGAGCCCAAGGCCCGCCCGCAGCCTCCGCGGCCTACAGCGAGTCCGCGATCAGCTCCGCGATGTCCCGGGTCTGCACGCCCTCGATCCCCAGCTCGTTGACGCCGTCTTTGAGCATCATCTTGCAGAAGGGGCAGGCCACCGCGATGGTGTCAGCCGTCGTCTCCATGGCCTGCTCGACGCGGGTCTGGTTGATGCGCGTGCCGGTGTGCTCCTCCATCCACACCCGCGCGCCGCCAGCGCCGCAGCACATGCCGGTGGTCCGATTCCGCGCCATCTCCTTGAGCTCCAGGCCCGGGATGGCCTCGATGGCGCGGCGGGGCTCCTCGTAGACGTCGTTGTACCGGCCGATGTAGCAGGAGTCGTGATAGGTCACGCGCTTGCTGCCCGCGGGCGTCTTGGTGGGCTTGATCTTGCCGTCCGCGATCAGCCGCTCGATGAGCACGCTGTGGTGCACGATATCGAAGTGGCCGTCGAACTGCGGATACTCATTGGCGATGGTGTTGAAGCAATGTGGGCAGTGCGTCACGAGCTTCTTCTTGTCGACGCCCAGCTCCTTCATCATGTCGATGTTCTGCTTCGCCATGATCTGGAAGAGATATTCGTTGCCGGCGCGCCGGGCCGGGTCGCCGGTGCAGGTCTCCCGCTCGCCCAGGATGGCGAAGGACACGCCGGCCTGCCTCAAGATCCGCACCAGCGCCTTCGAGACGCGCTTCTGCTGCTCGTCGTAGGCGCCCGCGCAGCCCACCCAGAAGATGTACTCGGCGTCGGGGTTGTCCTCCAGCATCGGGATGTCCTCGCCGTCGCGCCACGCGGTCCGGTCGGCCGTCGGCAGGCCCCACGGGTTGCCCTTCTGCTCGAGGTTTTTCAGCGTGCCGCCCAGCTCCTTCGGGAAGTTCGACTCCATCAGCACGAGGTGGCGGCGCATGTCGACGATCTTGTCGACGTGCTCGATCATCACCGGGCACGACTCACTGCACGCGCGGCAGGTGGTGCAGTCCCAGATGGCGTCGTAGCGGACGTCGTCGATGAGCGACGGGCCCTCGTAGTCCGGCGACGGCCCGCCGTTGGCCAGCAGCTCCGCCTCGCGCCGGTACAGGTGGTTTCGGATGTCGACGATGAGCTCTTTCGGGTTGAGCGTCTTGCCGGTCAGCACCGTCGGGCAGTTGATGGTGCAGCGCCCGCACTCGGTGCAGGAGTAGTTGTCCAGTAGCTGGTTGGCGTCGAACTGCAGGACCTCGCCGACGCCGAAGGTCTCCTGGCGCTCGATGTCCTCGATGGGGCGCAGCGCGCCGAGGGGGCGCACGCCCTCCACGCTGAACAAGACGTTGAAGGCCGAGGTCAGCACGTGGAAGTGCTTTGAGCCGGGCAGCATGTTGAGGAAGGTCAGGACGACGAAGATGTGCGCCCAGTAGAAGATCTCGCGGAAGCTCTCGAGGCCGGTGGGGCTCATCCACGACACGGCGTGGCTGAGGCCCGTGCCGACGACCGCGAAGCCCATCTCCGCTTGGAGGTGCGGGTCGACGTTGCCCTGGCTGCGCGCGAGGGCGAAGTCGAAGGCGTCGTAGAAGAGGTCGGTCAGCACCAGCGCGCCGATCATCAACAGGACGACGACGCCCTCCAGGCTGAGGTTCATGCGCTTGGGGCGAACGTAGGCGCGCCGGTAGAGCGCGTAGCCGATCGCGCCCAGGACGACGACCTCGGTGACGTCTTTTATCAGCGCGTACGGGTTGTGGATGGCGCCGAGGTGGGCGTCGGGGACAAAGGCGAGCACGATCAAATAGATGGTGCGCAACTGCAGCACCAGGAAGCCCCAGAAGATGAACGCGTGCATGAAGCCCGAGCTCCGCTCCTGTTTTTTGAAGAACTTCTTCTGGCCGAGGAAGTAGGTGAGCAGGTTGCGCAGGCGCCGCGGCAGGCGCTTGAGGGCCGCCGGCACCAGGTCGATCATCGCGGACGGCAGGCTGTCGTACCCCGCGGCGAGCGCCAGCAGCGAGATCTTGCCCCACATGATCATCGTGAAGTAGCCGAGGGCCACGATGAGCGCGGCGGTCATCGGGAGGGCGCGGAGTTCGGTCATTGCGGGGGCTCCTTCACAAATCGGAACGCGGAGTAGGAGATACCCAGCTCCAGACACTTCTTCTCGCGGTGAGAGCGCGGGAGGGCTGCCAGGGTGGGGTCGTCAGCGGACGTGCCCGCGAGGGCGAAACCGGGGTGGTCCAAGACCGTGGACTCGATGAGGTCAGCGTAGGTCGGTACGTCGGTTTTGGCTACGAGTGCCCCGCCCGGCGCCAGCAGCGCGTGGATGCGCTCGACGAACTCCGCATCGAAGAGGCGGCGCTTGTGGTGGCGCTTCTTCCACCAAGGATCGGGGAAGAGGATGTAGCAGGCGGCGAGCGCGCCGTCGGGGATGTGCTCTTCGAGGTAGGGGCGGGCGTCGCCCTCGATCACGTAGAGGTGCTCGAGGCCCTCGCGTTCGGCGCGGCGGGCGACCACCCGGCACCAGGCGCGGCGGGTCTCGAAGCCGAGCACGGGCTCGCCGGGGAAGGCGCGGGCGAGGTCGGCGATGTGGTGCCCGCGCCCGAAGCCGATCTCAACGTGCAGGCCGCCGCGCGCCACGAAGTCGCGGAACCGCTCGTCGTCGCCGTCGCGTCGAAAGGGCGCGAGGATGTGTCGCAGATCGATCGGCGGGACGCGCGAGTGCTCGAGGCGCACCGCGAGACTGCCGCCGACGAGCCCCACATCGCTGGCTTTGCGTGCTGTCACGGCGACGTGGGTTAGCGGGGCGGGCCGGCGCTGTCAACCGGCTTGTGAGGGCGCAGCAGGTCCAGAGGGACGCAGCGGGCGGGCGCTGCGCCGGTGGTGGGATGGCCTGAGGCGTCCCAGACCGTCTCGCGCACGCGCTCCTCGGTGTCGGTGCTGAGGTCGGCGAACCCAATGACGACGAGGGATTGCCGGTGTGGTGCGAGCCAGCGGGCGGCCATCTGGTGGATGGCCTCGGGGTCTGGCGACACGTCGCGCACGGAGTAGAGCGCGCGTGTGGCTTCGGCCACGAGGCCCGTGAGCGGCGCCTGTAGCTCCAGGCGCTGGCGGCCGGAGACGGCGCGGTGGGCGGCGCGCGCCTCGTCTGGGGTCAGCACGGCGGTGGCGGCCTGGGCCGCGAGGAGCTCGGAGATGCCGTGCAGGTGCTTGGCGGCCTCGGCGTTGTCGCCCCCGGCCGCGCTGAGAAGCGCCGCGACGCCCCGGCCGCCACCCCAGCCGACATCGAGTATCCATGGCCGCGCC
>CAZNZH010000473.1:0-5016 GCA_964577445.1 uncultured Myxococcales bacterium | reverse complement strand
ACACCGCCATCGCGCAGTTGATGGTGCTGACCAACGAGCTGATGAAGCAGCCCGAGATCCCTCGCTCGGCCCTCGAAGCGCTGGTGCTCTGCCTGCACCCCTTCGCACCGCACATCGCCGAGGAGATCTGGCGCGCTATGGGCCAGGACACCTCGGTGGCGCACGCCCAGTGGCCCGGCTTCGACCCGGCGCTCTGCGAAGACGACGAGGTCGAGGTGGTCATCCAGGTCAACGGCAAGGTGCGCGGGCGCTTCATGGCCGCCAAAGACGCCGCCGGCGACGACCTGAAGGCGCGGGCGCTGGCCGACGAGGTCCTGCAGCGCTGGACCGAGGGCAAGACGGTCCGCAAGGTCATCGTCGTGCCCGGCAAGCTCGTCAACGTCGTGGTTTCCTGAACAATTCGAGTCGAGACAACCGGTCCGAACCACTGTGGAGGTCGCCGCGATGCATTTCGCCCAAGAGCGTGAGGTCACCTACAAGGCCGAGCTGGTGCTCGAGACGATGATCGAGCGGATGGAAGACATCGTGCCGTTTCTGCTCTCGGTCGAGTCCATCGAGACCCGCGAGAAGGAGACGCTGCCCGACGGGCGCATCCGCATCGTGCGCTACTGGCAGGGCAAGCCCGACAGCGCGCCGGCGGCGGTGCGGCCGTTTGTGACCAAGGAACATCTGGGCTGGATCGACACGGCGATCTGGACGCCCTCGGAGTTCAAGGTCGACTGGACGCTGTCGACCAGCATGTCGAAGTTCTACACGTGTTCGGGCACCAACAGCTTCGGGCCGCATCCCGACAACCCCGACACGACCCTGGTGCGGATCTCGGGCGATCTCGAGATCTTCGCCGACAAGCTGCCCGGGGTCCCGAGCTTCATCGGCAAGCGCATCGCGCCCCAGGTCGAGAAGTTCGTGGTCAACATGATCACGCCGAACCTGATCGAGCTGGCGCCCGGGCTTCAGGGCTACCTCGATGGCCGCAAGTCCTGAGGCGCTGCCCGGCGCGGACGGCGCGGGGCACGACCTGGCGCGCGTCGGGGCGGCCCTTGGCGTGCTGGTCGGGCCGGCGGTGTGGCACGGCGCGGCCTTTGGCGGGCTGGGCTTCAGCGGGGCGTGGGTCGGCGTGCTGGCGGCGCTGGTTGGGGCGCTCTTGGGCGGGCTGACCTGGCCGCACTTCGTCCGGGGTGGCCGGCCCGCGGGGCCAGGGTTCGCCTCGCTGTTCGGGGCCGTCTTGGGGATGTTGGCGGGCGGGGCCCTCGCGTTCCCCATGGGTGCCGTGTTCGGGGCGGGGGGCGGCGCGACCGGGGCCTTCGCCGGGACGGTGGCCATGAGGATCTCGGGCGCCAGCGGGTGGGGGCGACCGATGATGCTCGCGCTGGTCGGCGGCTTGGTGTCGGCCGCGACCGCGGCGTGGATGAGCTCATGAGCGGCAACACGACCGGGCGGCTCTTTCGCGTCACGACCTTCGGGGAGAGCCACGGGCGGGGCCTGGGCTGCGTCGTCGACGGGTGCCCGCCCGGCCTGGCGCTGGCGGAGGCGGATATCCAGCCCGATCTGGACCGGCGGCGGCCGGGGACGGGGCGGCTGGCCAGCGCGCGCAAGGAAGCCGACACCGTGCGCATCCTGTCGGGGGTGTTCGAGGGGCGGACGACGGGCACGCCCATCGCGCTGCTCTTCGAAAACGTCGACGCGAAGTCCTCGGCCTATGCCGAGATGCGGGATCTGTACCGGCCGTCCCACGCGGACTTCACCTACGACGCGAAGTACGGGCATCGGGCGTGGCCCGGCGGCGGGCGCGCGTCGGCGCGGGAGACGGTCGCGCGGGTGGCGGCCGGCGCGGTGGCGCGCAAGCTGCTCGGGGAGGCGCTGGGCGTCGAGATCGTCGCGTGGGTGGACCGGGTGCAGGACATCGAGGCCGGCGTGGACCCGGAGCGGGTGACGCGGGCGGAGGTCGAGGCGTCGGGCGAGGTGCAGTGCCCGGCGGCGGGGCCGGCGGCCGCGATGACCGCGCTCATCGAGGGCGTGCGTAAAGACGGCGACACCGTGGGCGGCGTCATCGGGTGCGTGGTGCGCGGGCTGCCGGCTGGGCTTGGCGAGCCGGTCTTCGACAAGCTCGACGCGCGGCTGGCCCGCGCGATGATCGGGTTGCCGGCAGCCAAGGGCTTCGAGATCGGCAGCGGCTTTGCGGGGACGCGGCTGCGCGGCACCGAGCACAACGACGCGTTCGTGCCGGGCGAGGGCGGGCCCAAGACGGCGACCAACCGATCGGGCGGGGTCCAGGGCGGCATCTCCAACGGGATGCCGGTGACCTTCCGGGTGGCCTTCAAGCCGGTCGCGACCCATTTTCACCCGCAGGACACGGTGGACCGCGACGGCGAGGCGGTGAGCTTTCAAGCGCGGGGGCGCCACGATCCCTGCGTGCTGCCCCGGGCGGTGGTCATCGTCGAGGCGATGTGCGCGCTGGAGCTCTGCGATGCGTGGCTGCGCCAGCGGGCGATCGCGCAGGCGGCGGGTCCCACATGATCCGGGACAGGCAACCTGCTGTAACTATGGATCATTCATTCGCATGGCTGGGAAAGCATGTGGCTTGCTGGGCGGTAGAGGGCGGCGAGGGGGGCGGCGTTGCTGAAGGTGATTCGGAGCGGGGTGTTTGGCGGTAGCTCGTTGTAGCGGTTGCGTTGGGTCCAGGTGAGGCGTCGGTGCTGGCGGCGGGCGTCGCTGGTGGAGTAGGCGGGGATGGGTTTGGGGCGGGGAAGGGTGTGGCGTTCGACTCGGGTCTCGACCTGCTGGCAGATGGCGCGGAAGTGGGTTCGGAGGACGCTCGGCAGCAGGGCGGCGGTGGTGACGGCGAAGCGGCCGCAGGCGGTGGCGGGCGGTGGCGGGTCCCAGAGGTGGCGGGGGCTCGGCTGGTGTGGCGGCGTGTTGTCTCGCGGCTTGGCCTGCGGGGCGATAAGCCGCGGCTTACGGCCAATGTGCGCGATGGCACGCAGGGCTCGGAGCCGCTGGGCCTTGTGGGGCGACAGCTTCCTGCTGATGCGCTTGTCCTTGGAGGATGTGGCGAAGGGCAGGCAGGCCGCGCGCTTGGGGCAATCGAGGCAGGTCTCGCGCCTCGGTTGAAATCGCACGCGCGCGCGTGTCTGCGGGAGCATCTCGACGTGATTGAGCGTGAGCAACTCGTCGTTCGGGCAACGAATGCCTGGGCCGGTCGCGTCCCAACTCCAGCCTGGCTGGTCGGCGAAGCGGGCGTCCCAGCCGAGTTCAGCGAGCATCGCATCGTGCTCGGCCCGGGCGGCTTGAGGCGTCAGCGAGTCCAGCGGCAGCGCGGCGGCGGCCGTGTCGGCGGCGGCGGGCTCGGCGGCGGCGGAGTCGGGCTCGGGCTCGGGCTCGGTTTCGCGCTCGGGTTGGGACTCGGGTTCGGATTCGCCAGCCGCGACTTCCGCCTCGGCGGTCCACCCCATCGGCCCGTCCGGCGGCTCGGCGACCTCGGCCGAGGCCAGCGCCTGCGGCGGCACGCGGTCGGCCGGCGGCTCAAGCAGCTCCATACCCCGACAAATCTGGTAGTTCCACGTGAACAGGCCGAACAGGCTCGCCAGCGCCTGACCGGGCAGGTGGAAGCTGAACACATGGTCCAGCCCCAGCTCGCGGTCCTCCTGCGCCAGGCGGTTCTCGATCACCGTGCGACCATAGTATGTGCGGGTGATCTCCGCGGCGGGCCACGCGGGCGCCTCGAGGCTGGTCGCGTACAGCTCATAACGCCAGCCATCGACGGTGTGGCCGGCCCCACGCTCGTGCGCGCCCACCGGAAAGCGCGAGACCACCACGCGCGCCTCGACCGGCGGATAGGCCGTGCCGTCGTCGCGCTCGGTCGCCGCGGCCGCCTCAAGCAGCACGATGCCGAGATCTTCCGCCTGCCGCTCAGGACCGGAGCCCGAATCCACCACGCGATGCCACTGCGCGCGGTCGAGATGCGCGCGAATCTCGGGCCGTTTGAGCAGCGCATAGTGCGCAATCCGCGTCAGATAGTGGACGCCAGCGTCCTGGCACGCCGTGATGAAGGGGACGTGGCCGCCCTCACCGTCGACCCGGAGCAGCGCGCGCTCAAGCGGCGCGTTCGCCTCGACACAGGTCCTGGCGACCGCATCGAGCGCCGACGCGGTGCCGGCCCGGAAATCGCCGTTGCCCGGCGCCAGATAGAGGTCCACCCACAGCCCCGAGCCCGCATGCTGGACCGCCGAGCGCTCAAACTGCACCTGACCGCGCTTGCGTCCCGGGTAGCCCGGCGCCGCGGTGTGCTCTGAACGCCGCAGACCCTCGGGCGTGTCTGCGCAGCTCGGCAGCGCGCGGCGCCGCAGCGAGGTGACGGTCGGGTCCATGTCGAAGACGTGCCAGCCTTGCCCCAGCGCGTCGCGAGTCTGCACCGAGGGGTGCCGCAGCACGGTCCGCGCGTCCGGCGCATCCAGCAACAGCCAGCTCGCGCACGCCGTGACCGCCTCGGGCTGCACCGCCGCCAAAAACCGCGAGATGGACGAGGGCGAAGGCAGCCGATCACGCCCCGCCACCGCCGCCAGGTCCGCCCGAAAGCGCCGAGCCCGCCGGTCGAAGCTCCGCACGCCCTCCACCGTTCCGGCCGCGAAGTACAACGCGAAGAACACGAACACATCGAGCCCCGTGTAGCCCCCCTCGCGATACACCCGCAGCCGCTCGCCCAACTCCGCGAGCTGCCCGCGCGCGCGCAAGTCCTCAAGCACCACCGCGCCTTGACTAGCCCACTCTGGAAGATGCGTCCGCTCGCTCTCCGACTTGAAGGTAACCTCACGATCTGCCATGATTTCAGCCCCTGCTAGGGTCCTGCGTTATCGCCATCGCCATCCCGCCGGGCTGACCGGTGCATCCAGTTGGTCTTGAAGCGGCCAACCTGGGCGCGGCAAGGCGATAGCGCAGGGATTCACAAAGTGGACCCAGCAGCCCCCGCGGCGAGATCCGCAGAGTATACGCGAAGTTATCCGATCCGGAACGCGTGGG
>CAZNZH010000472.1:0-5027 GCA_964577445.1 uncultured Myxococcales bacterium | reverse complement strand
ACGCACTCGGGCGACGCGACGGTGGACGGGCGCAGCGTGTCCATCGACCTCGTCAACCCGGTCACCATGACGCGCCCGCCCTTGCCCGAAGGCTCGGGTCTGGACCGCTTCGCGCGGCCCCTGAGCGAGTTCGCGCGGGTCCAAGGGGAGGAGGTCCAGAGCTGGGGCTACACCGACCAGCAACTGGACGCCCTGGCCCACCTCGTCTTGGAGCTGACCCGCGTGCTGCCGTCGATCCCCCTGAGCATCCCGCCCGAAGCCCTCGCAGGGCGTCAGGCCGTCCCCAGCGGCCCCATCGGGCTGCGAGGCGTCGTCGGGCACCTGCACCTGAGCCGCCGCGCGACCGACCCCGGCCCCGGCTTCGACTGGCCCGCCTTCGCCGCGCGGCTGCGTTAGCCGCCGGTCTCGGCGAGCCCCTCAGCCACCCTCGCGGCCAGGCGGCGCTCCAAGACCTCGGTCTCGACCAGGATCCGCGGTCGAACCAGGATCTGCCCCGTGGACAGCTCGGCCTGGCGTCCGGCGAGATCCGCGAGGGTCGTCGTGTTGAGCAGCTCCTCGACGCGGCGCTTCATCTCAAGCAGGAACTCTTTGATGACGCAGTGGCTGGGCCCCACGTCGATGGCGCAAGGCATGGCGAGGATGCTCTCGACGCCCGTAAGCTCGCCCTCGAGGCAGCCGATGACCTCGCCGACGCATATCTCGGCCGCCGGCCGCGCCAGCGCGTGGCCCCCCGCCGGCCCCCGGGCGCTGCGGACCAGCCCCGCCGAGCGCAGCCGCGACAGGATCTGCTTGAGATAATGCGGCGGGATGTCCTGCGCCTGCGAGATATCGCCAGCGTGGAACATCTCACCTGAGGATGAGTGCGTGGCCAGGTAGACCATCGCCCTGAGCCCGTACTCGCCGCGTGTAGATAGCTTCACGGCGCCCACGATAGGGGCGCGCGCCCCTCGGGGTCAACGGCTGGCCTGGCGCCGACCTCCGAACCCGCTGCGTCGCGCCCCACACCGGCGGGCTAGAAATCGCGCATCTCGGGGCTGTCTTCGTAGACGTCGATGATCTCGACGTCGCAGTGCAGCGACTTGCCAGCGAGCGGGTGATTGAAGTCGGCCACGATGGTGTCGTCGCGGACATCGATGACGCGGTAGCGCAGCTCGGCGCCCTGCTTGGAGCGGTAGCTGAAACACTGCCCCTTCTCGAGCTTGCGGTCGCTCGGGAAGCCAGCGCGGGGGAGCTCGCGCACCAGCGAGGGGTCGTGGACTCCGTACCCGTCCTCGGGAGCGACGACGAACGCCTTGCGCTGGCCGGCCAGCAGGCCGATGAGCTCGCGCTCGAGCCCTGGAACCACGTCGCCGCGGCCGCAGATGAACTCGAGGGGGTTCTGGTCGGAGGAGGAATCGATCTCTTCGCCGCCCTCGAGCCACATCCGGTAATGGATGCGCACCAGGCTGTTCTTCTTGACCTTCAAAGCTCCCTCCAGTGGCGCAGGTGAGGCGGAAGCTATGCAGCGGTCGTGCGAGCGTCAAGGTAAATCCGCCGGCCGGATTTTCCTGAATCCTCGTATAATTACAGGGATGCGCGGGCGGCGTGAGGCTGTGGTGATCGCTGCCGCGTCAAGGTAAAAAAAAGGCGCCTCCCGGAGGAGGCGCCTTGCTATCTCACCCGAAGGTGGGATTTACGTCAGACCTTACTCGGTCTCTTTCTCGACGTAGAAGGCCGCCGAACCACGGAGCGAGCACTCCGCCTTGTTCGCCTCCGGGTCGCCCCAGGCCATGCGCTGGAAGGTGGAGAAGGTACCGTCGCAGTCCAGGTCGCCGTTGGCCGTGGCGGTAAATTCCGCCGCCGTGAGCGTGCCGGTGGAGTCGAACTGGTAGACGAAGTAATGCTCATCATTCATCTGGAAGTTGAGGGCCGACCAGGTGTCCTCGTTCCACAGCGCGGGATCGGAGTCGCAGCGGTCGTCGCCGGTGAGGTCAGGACCGGTCATGCCGTTGCTGGAGCAGCAGGTGCCCTCGACCGGGGTCTGGCCCTGGCTGGCGGGGAACTGGCACTCAAGCTTCGCGCCCGCCTGGGTCACATGCGGGGTCGTGTAGTACAGAGCTGCGCCCTTGTAGATCTTGTCGATCTCATCGATGGCTTCCGTGGTCTTCGCGCGGCGCATGTACTTGATGAACGCCGGAACCGCGACGACAGCCAGGATGGCCAGAATCGCGACGACGATCATCAGCTCGATGAGCGTAAAGCCCTTGTTGGTGTTGCGAATGCGGGAAATCATGTGGGGGTCCTCCGAGATAGTCGTTTCAGAAACACCGCGTGTCTTGCGGCGATTTGCCGCATGGCCGGAACCCACTCCGACCGACACGAGGGGCAAAGACGGAGGCTGCAAGGCGCGTGCCAAGACCGGTTACAGTGGAGAATCGCCGCCGTTCAAGATCTTGCGGGAACGGACGCGCCACGTTCAGCGTCCTGGTTCGACAATCTACGCGGTCGCGGATCGACGGGATGAGCCGGCGAGAGCCTGCCACCAGTAGGGATCTGGCCTGTGACGAGAAACGTCACCACGGTGACGCTCAGCGCGGCGGACGGCCCGGCCGTGGCGCACAGGCCGCCGTTCGCTGCTTCGAGTGGGGCGTCTGTGGTACTTCGTCGGCATAGGAGGCGACATGATGAGCTCGATGAAACCCACCCGTCGTGAGCGGGCCGCCATGCTCGTGGTGGCCGCGCGGGGGCGCCTGCTGGCCCCCGACACCGACGAACGGATGCGCGAAGTGGGCATGCGCGTGCTGGCGAGCGCCGAGCGCGCGATGGCCCGACTGGAGAGCGCGGCGGGCACGCTGGAGACGGCGGCAGGTCTGCAGATGCAGTTGCTCTCGCGCTTGGCGCCCATCGTCGACGACCTCGGCGAGCTGGTGCGCCACACGCTGGATGAGGCGCGCGAGCGGCGGGGAGTCACGGCGCGTCGGGGCGGCGGCGACGCTAACAGCGACGCGATCATCGACGTCGAGGAGAACTGAGCGCGGTCGCGCGAGCCCACGCGCGACGCGCAGCGCCCGCCACCAGCACCGCGACGACCCGCCCGGGCCGCCGCGGAGCCGGCGTCACTGGCGCAGGATCTTGAACTCGATGCGGCGGTTGAGCCGTCGGTTCTGCTCGGTGTCGTTGGGCGCGACGGGCTGGGTGAGCCCGAAGCCCTTGCTCTCGAGCCGGCTGGCCTCGACGCCGTGGTCGACGAGGTACTGCTTGACCGACGCGGCGCGGCGCTGTGACAGGTCCAGGTTGTACTCGGCGCCGCCCTCCGACGAGGTGTGTCCCTCGATCATGAGGAGGATCTGCGGGAACTGCTTCAGCACCGAGACCGCCTCGTCGAGGATGACGGAGGACTGCGGGCGAATCTCCGCGGAGTCCACCTTGAAGTAGATGCCCTGGATGGCGCCCGAGAACTTCTTGGCGTCCTCCTCCGGCGGCGGCGGTGGGCAGCCCTGGAACTCGGCCACGCCGGGGATCTCCGGGCAGCGGTCGTCGATGTCGGGGATGCCGTCGGCGTCCTTGTCGGGGCAGCCCTTCAGCTCGGCCGGGCCGGCCTCCGTCGGGCAGCGGTCCTCGATGTCGATGAGGCCGTCGCCGTCGGTGTCCGGGCAGCCCTTTAGCTCGACCGGACCGGGCACGTCGGGGCACCTGTCCACGTCGTCGGACACGCCGTCGCCGTCCCTGTCGGGGCAGCCCTTGGCCGACGGCACGCCGGGGACCGTCGGGCACGCGTCGTCGGGGTCGAGGATGCCGTCGCCGTCGGTGTCCAAGACCGGCGGGACCACGACCTTCTTCTCGCCGCCGAAGTTGCCGAACAGCCCGAACATCGCGAGCAGGTCGTGAGCCGTGTCCTCGTTTTTCCCGGTGCCGATGCGGGCGATGTAGCGGACGTCAGCGCGCAGGCCGACGTGCTCCCACGGGTAGAATTTCAGGCCGGCGAGGGCGTTGACGCCCGGGTCGCTGTCGTTGGAGCCGACCTTGGGGACCAGGGTGGCGAAGGTGGCGCCTACGCCCACGAAGGGCTGAAACCAATTGTGGGTCATCGGGTGGACGATGAGGTCGAGGTGCAGCAGGTAGATGCTGACGTCGTTGACCTCGCGCGGGGACGCCTCAAAGGCCAGCTCGGCGGCGAAGAGCCGCGTGAAGTTGTAGCTGCCGTGGATGCCGTAAGCGAACGTGTCCTTCAGGGCGTCGTTTTCGCCGGCGAGGAAGAAGTAGCCGCCGAGCTTCACGCCGACCTCGAAGGAGCCGGGCTGGGTGAAGGGGCGAGCGCTGGCCGTCGCGGGCGCGAGGGTCAGGACGGCGAGGGCGAGGGCGGCGAGCGTCCCCAGGCGGCGTAGCATGGTGTTCTCCGGAGGGGTGCGCGCGGACGGTCGCTGCCGTGCGGAGCTCGCGCAGAAATCAAGGTGGCGCTTATAGGCCGTGGCTTCGCGGGGTGTCAACGCGGCTCGACACCCCGGCAACCCCGCAACTACATAGGAATAACCGAGGCTTGGGGCTCGGCGGGGGTGTTCGTTTCGCGAAACCCCGCGCACAGCGCCGAGGCACCCCGGTCAGTCTCCCTTCGCGCGCGGCCCCGGCGGCGGGCCAGCCCCCGCCACGCCCGCGCCCACGCGGCGGGCCAGCCCCGGCAGGTCGACGCCCGCGGCGGAGCGTAGCTGCTCGACCAGGCTCGCGCTCTGCCCGGCGGCGGAGCGGTCGCCCTCGTTGATGACGGTCATGCGATCGATGCGGACGTCCTGAACCGTGTTCACGAGCAGCTTCACGAGCGCGTCGAGCTTCTCGAGCAAGAAGATCTCTCGCGCCTGGTCGCCCGACTCCGCCCACCGCGCGGCGAGCTTTCGGAGGCCCTCGGCCGACGCGCGCCCGTCCTCGATGATGGGCGCCACGGCCGCCCGCGCCTCGGCCTCTTTTTGAGCGCGATAGGCCTTCGCCGGCGCGACCACGTCGGCGTCGAGGGTGAGCTTGACCTCCTCGATGCGGGCGGTCTGCACCGCCATCTC
>CAZNZH010000471.1:0-5028 GCA_964577445.1 uncultured Myxococcales bacterium | reverse complement strand
CGCGGGTCGACGGCGTCGATGATCTTGATGGCCTTCCACGCCGCCTGCCCGTAGCGGATGTCCTTGTGCAGATACCAGTCGGTGCCGGACTCCACGAGGATGAAGCCGTGGCCGGAGTCGCCGAACTCGCGCTGGAGCAGGCGGCGGGCCACCGAGGTCATGCCGTCGGCCCCGATGGCGGAGTCTCCCCAGTGGGCGATTCGCGTGATGGCGCCTGGCTTTTTGAGGGTTGTGTCCCGGAGCGACCGGTACACCGAGTCCATGGCGCCCTTGGGGTCCTCGATGAGCACCTCGACGCCTGCCCAGGTCTCGGGCGGGATGACGATGCGGGCGGCGGGCGCTGCGGGTGGGGCGGGGGCCGCGGTGTCGGCGTTGTCCGTGCCCGCGTCGGGCTCGGCGGCGGCGGGCGCGACCTCGGCGGGCGCGGTCACCACGGCGATGGCGGGCGCGTCCAGGGGCTCCTGGTCGTCGTCGAGAGCGGCTGTCGCGGCCAGCGCCTCTTTTTCGGAGTCGACCAGCCCGGCCTCGGGGTCGACGCCGGCGCCCGGGCCGTGAAACTTCACCTCGACGCCGACGCGGAAGAGCTTGCTGAAGGGCGTCGCCTCGCCCGGCACCCAGGCGCGGAACCGCTCGAGATCGGGCACGAGATAGGGGATCCCAGAGACGACCAGCAGCGCGGCGAGCCCGATGAAGATGCGCGGCACGCCCGGCGGCAGGCGGCTGGCGTCCCACTCGGGCGGGCCTCCGGCGGGCGCGTCCTCGGTCTCGATCTCGTGAAAGGTGGCCATGGGCGAGCCGGGCTCTCAGAACTGGAAGTAGATGAAGGGGACCACGTCGGCGCTGGCGACCTGCATGATCAAGAGGATGGCGCAGCCCAAGAGCGCGCCTTGAAGCAGCATCGGGAGCCGCTCGTAGCGCCGGCCGATGCCGTCGACGTAGCGGCGCGGGAGCCAATGAACAACGAAGGCGCCGATGAGCATTCCCCACAGCGTCGTCGTCATCGCCGTCATGTGGGTGCCGCCGCGTAAGAGCCCCGCGACGACGTCGCCCGCCTGCTCGAAGGAGCGCGAGCGGAAGAGGATGCGGGCCAGCACGACGAAGTGCAGGGTCAGGGCGACGCGCCAGACCCAGGCGAAGCCGCGGATCGGGCGCTTGTCGCGGCCGCCGACGTGGACGCGGAAGTAGCGGTTGATGCACATGGCCGTGGCGTGGAGCGAGCCGTAGGCGACGAAGGTCCAGTTGGCGCCGTGCCACAGGCCGATGAGCAGAAAGGTGATGTAGAGGTTGATGTAGGCGCGGCGGTCGCCGAGACGCGAGCCACCCAGCGGGTAGTAGAGGTAGTCGCGCAGCCACGAGCCCAGCGTCATGTGCCAGCGGCGCCAGAAGTCGGCGATGCTGGTGGCGGCGTAGGGGCGGTCGAAGTTGTCGGGGAGGTGAAAGCCCATCAGGAGGGCCGAGCCGATGGCGATGTCGGAGTAGGCCGAGAAGTCCATGTAGACCTGCATCGTGTAGGCGTAGAGCCCGAGCAGGACCTCGAGGGAGCTGAAGCGTTCGGGGGCGTCGAAGATGCGGTCGATGAGGTTGACGGCGAGGTAGTCGGCGATGACGACCTTCTTGAAGAGGCCGATGCCGATGAGCCAGAAGGCGCGGCCGACCTGAAGGCGCGAGACGAAGGCCGGCTTCGGGATCTGCGGCAAAAAGTCGATGGCGCGGACGATGGGGCCGGCGACGAGCTGCGGGAAGTAGCCGACAAAAAAGGCGAAACGCATGAAGTTGCGCTCGGGCGCGAGCTTGCCGCGGTAGACGTCGATGGAGTAGCTCATGGTCTGAAACGTGTAGAAGCTGATGCCGGCGGGCAGCAGGATGTTCAGACGCTCGTAGGTCCAGCCGGCGCCGAAGACGTTGGCGAGGCCGACGACGGACTCGTAGAAGAAGTTCGAGTACTTGAAGACGCCGAGCAGCCCGAGGTTGAGCGCGAGGCTCAAGACCAGCCACGCCTTGCGGGCGCGCGGTCTCTCGCGCTGGGCGGCGCGGTCCATGCCCAGCGCGGCGAAGTAGTCGGTCACCGTCGACGCGGCCAGCAGCGTGATGAACCACGGGTTGGACGCCGCGTAAAACAGGTAGCTGGCGACGAGCAAGAAGCCGATCCGCAGCGCCCGTGTCCGGGCCAGGGCCCAGTACACCACGAGAACCGCGATCAGGAAGATCGCATACTCGAGGCTGTTGAAGAGCATTCGTGCTCCCGAGGGGGGCCGCTGCGGAGGCCGTGTGTTTAGGGCCTCAGCGGGCCGCGGTCAAGCAGGTAGGGCTCAACGTTCGTCGAGGTCGTAGCCGACCATCAGCGCGTCCCAGAAGAGGTCGGCCAGGCGCTCGTAGCCGGCGCGGGTGAGGTGTACGTAGTCCCGTGCGCCCAGGCGAGGCTCGGCCGCGACCCACTCGACCATGCTGAGCAGGCCGCCCTGGGCCGCCGCCATGTCCCAGTGACCGCACCCGTAGCGATGGGCCACGCGCTTCTGCACCGCGATGACCGCCTCCTGGCGGCTGCGCGGCAGAAACGACATGAACGCGTCGCCGCCGGGCCCGACGTTGTCGACTTTAATGGGGCGATCGGTGGGCCCGACCATGAGGCAGCTCGCGCGCGGGAGCAGCGAGCGCACGCGGTTGACCACGAGGTCCAGGCGCTTCTCGTAGGACTCGATGGGGTCGTCGTCGTCGCCGATGGCGTTGGTCCCGTAGGCCAAGACGACGAGGTCGGGGTCGCGGCGGGTGAGGTGCTCGGCGAAGAGCCGCGGGTCCCACTGAAGCTGCGCTGAGGCGCGGGCGCCGTTGATACCCATGGAGTCCATGACGACGCCGGGGCGGTTGCGGTCCAGGGCGACGCCGAAGAAGAGCACGCGCCCGTTTCCGCGCGGCCGGATCTCGACCTCGTGGGGGCCGTCGGTGAGCTGAAACGTCGCGTACGCGGGGCCGGCGTCCGGTGCGCGGGTCTTGACGCGCTTGGCCCTCGCGCCGTCGATGATCACCTCGAAGTCGCCGCCCTTGGGCTGCTTCCAGTACCAGACCTCCACCGAGTCCAGCGACGCGCCGAAGTCGCTGGCGAGCGAGGTCCCGACCTTGCACCACGCGCGCTTGTCGCCGCTCTCAAACGAGCAGCCGGCGAGGCCGTAGAGGCCGTCCTCGCGGCCGTAGCGCGAGCTGACGAAGGAGTAGTCCCAGCCGCGGTCGGAGTAGCTGAGGTTCGCGTCGCGCTGGTTGTAGTCGCGCCAGGGGCGGCTGGGGACCACGAAGCCGATGCCGGCGTCGCCGAAGAGGCCTTGGAGGCGGTGGCGGATGACCCGGGTGAACATGTCGCCCGCGACGTGGCTGGCGCCGTAGACGACGACGTGGGTCTTGTGCTCGCCGCGCGCGGTGGCCTCGAGGCTGTCGTAGAAGTGGCGCAGCGCGCGGGTGCTGGGGTCGCTGATGGGCGTCGCGACGCCCAGGGTCTCCGCCGGGATGGGGAGGTCGGGCGCCAGGATGGGGACCGGGTCGGGGCCCGACTGCGCCGGCGGCGAGGCGAGGGCTGGCGTCGCGGCCGAGATGACCAGCGCGAGGCTGAATCGAAGCGCCAGGCGCGAGCGTGAGGGGGTGGCGAGGCGGTGCGGGGTCACGCGGCGGAGTATCGGGACGGTTGGCGTTGGCGTCAACGAAGCTGCCGGGCCTGGCAGCGGAGACGCGGGCCGCGGGGCTCACCCGGTGCCGGCGCGCACCGAGCCCAGGATGCGCAGGTAGCTGTCGTGGCGTTCGCGGGGAATCTCACCGGCCTCGACGGCGGCGGCGACCGCGCACTCCGGTTCGCCCTCGTGGAGGCAGTCGCGGAATCGGCAGGCTGGCGTGTGAGCGCGTAAGTCACGGAAACCATAGGCGATTCTCGTCAGCTCGAAGCCGTAGAGGCCGAAGGCGCGGACGCCGGGCGTGTCCACCAAGAGGCCGCCGGCGGGCCAGTCCTCGCCCACGAGGTGACAGGTGGTGACCGACGTGGTGTGGCGACCGCGGCCGGTGATGGCGTTGAGGTCGCCCACCGCCAGCGCGGTGCCGGGCTTCAGGACGTTGAGCAGCGAGGATTTGCCGACGCCGGAGTGCCCGGCGAGGACGGTGAGGCCGGTCTGGGCGAGCTCGCGGACGGCGCCGGTGCCGAGATCGTCGTGAGCCGAGGTCTCGAGCACCGGGTAGCCGAGGGCGCGGTAGGGCGCCAGCAGCTCGCGGGCCTCGTCGACCTCGGGGAGATCGACCTTGTTGAGGACCAGCACGACCTCGATGTCCTCGGCGTCGGCGGCGATGAGGAAGCGGTCGAGGAGGCCGGGGCGGACGAGGGGCTCGACCGCGGTGACGACGACGAGGCGGTCGACGTGGGCGGCCATCAGCAGGCGGCCGCGCTCCACCGGGCGCCAGAGGCAGCGCTCGCGGGGCTCGAGGGTGGTGATCTCGGGGCCGTGGCGGTCGGCCTCGACGCCGACCCGGTCGCCGACCGCGAGCTGGGTGCGATCGCGCAGGGGGCGGCAGCGGACGCGCGCGCCGTCGTCGTGGCGGAGCACGGTGGCGCGCATGCCGTGGACCTCGACCACGGTGCCGTCGAAGCGGCTGGGCTTGCTCATGGCGCCTCGGGGGCCGCCGACACGGTGCGGGCGAGGGTCGGGAGGTCCGGGGCCGCGGCGGCGTCGAGCGCGGCCGAGAGCCCGCCGAGCAGGGACGGGACCAGGGTGGGCCCCCGGTAGATCAGCGCGGTGTAGACCTGCACCGCCGAGGCGCCGGCGGCCAGCATCGCCAAGACGTCGTCGACCGTGCCCACGCCGCCCACGCCGATGACCGGCAGCGCGGTGCGGCTGGCGACGTGGCGGACGACCTCGAGGGCGCGGGGGAAGAGCGGCTTGCCCGAGAGGCCGCCGGCGCCGACGTCGGCGAGGCCGTGGTGGTCGATCGTCGTGTTGGTGGCGATGAAACCGGAGGCGCCGCGTTCGGCGGAGACGGCAACGGCGTCGTCGAGGGCGC
>CAZNZH010000470.1:0-5040 GCA_964577445.1 uncultured Myxococcales bacterium | reverse complement strand
GGGGGCACCATCCCCGAGGCCAACGCGGGCGCGGCGGCGGCCGAGACCGTGGGCGCCGCCCCAGATGCCGCCGGGTCTGACGCCGCCGCGACGGCCGACGCGCAGCCTACGGCCGCCGAGCTCGCCTCCGCCAAAGCTGAAGAGGTGGCGCTGCTGCTCGGCGAGGGCAAAGTCCAGGTCGACAAGCGCCAGTGGGAGCGCGCGCTGGACACCTACGAGAAGGTGCTCGAGCGGGACACGTTTAACGCCGAGGCGCGGCAGGGAAAAAACAACGTCGCGCTCTGGCAAAAAGACCAGGCGGCCCTCGACGCCGCGCGCGAGCTGATCAAGCAGCAAAAGCGCGCCGAGGCCGCGCGCGGCCTGCGCGACATCGAGGAGGCGAGCGTCTACTACCTCGAGGCCAAAGACGAGCTGAAGCGCCTGCTGGAGATGAAGCCTATCCTGGTGATGGAGGGCGACGCCCTGGTGAAGTCCCGGGACTGCGCCGGCGCGCTGGCCATCTACGAGGAGGCGCGCCAACTGGACCCGCGCGACGCCGCGCTGGCGGCCAAGATCGCCGAGGTGAAGGCGCTGCCTGCCAAGAAGTGCAAGTAGCGGCGCCCGGGCACCGGCCCCGGCGTTGAGGTGACGACGGCGCCCGGGTTAGGGTCCTCGGACCGACAGGGGGTGCGCGCGTGAAGGGAACTCCCGATGGGGCCGGGGCGGTGGTGGCGTGAGGCGGCCCGATCCACGCGGGTACGGGCAGCGCCGCTCCAAGGCCGCCGACCGATTTCGGGACGCACCGCCGGTCATCGAGCCGCGCCGCGCGGCCGCCGGCATCCCCGATGACGCGCCGGTCGAGGCGATCGTCAGGCTCCAAGTAGCCTGCAATCAGCACTGTTTTTTCTGCAACACCGACTCGCGCGCGGAGAACCTCTACGAGTCCCCCGAGCGGGTCTACCGCTACCTCGATGAGAACCGGCACTGCCTCTACCTGTCGTTTTCCGGCGGCGAGCCGACCATCAACCCTCAGATCCTGCGCTACGTCCGCTACGCAAAAGACCTCGGCATCCCGCGCATCATCATCCAGACCAACGGGCTGATGGTCAGCTACCCGGAGTTCGCCGACCGCATCGTCGAGGCCGGCCTGACCGGCGCCTTCATGAGCTTTCACGCGCCGACCGCGGACATCTCCGACCGCATCACCGCCAGCCCGGGCACCTGGGCGCTGACGGTCCAAGGGATCCGGAATCTCCTGGACCGCGGCATCGAGGTCGAGCTCAACACCGTCATCAACACGGTGAACTACGCGCACCTCGGCGACCACGCGCGCTTCATCGCCGAAAACTTCCCCGAGATCACGGCGATCTCGCTGTCCTACATCGCCCCGACGGGTTTTTGCGTCGTGTCGGAGAACACGATCCCGCGGGTGCGCGATGTGCAGCCGCACCTCTTCGAGGCCCTGGACGTCTTCGTGGCCGCCGGCATCCACGCCAACGTGCCCGAACGCTGCGGCATCCCGCTGTGCACCGTCCAGGGCTACGAGCGGCACCACGAGGCGGCTCAGCCCTGGGCCTTCGTAGGCACGGGCATCGTCACCGACGACCACGCCAAGCGCGAAGACTGCCAGCGCTGCGTCTGGAACGCGCGCTGTATCGGCCACTGGAGGGCGGTCATCGACCTATACGGATGGGATGATTTCCAGCCCGTCCTGGAGCCGGTCGAGGTCGTGCCGCTGCCGATCCCGTACCGCGGCGCCACGCCCGAGCTGGTCGAGGAGTTCATGCGCCGCGAGGCCGCCCGCCTCAAGGGCGCCTGACTCGACCCGCCCCCGCCGGGCTCTCGACGGGCCCCCGCCGCCCGCATCGCGGCCCGCGCCGCCGGCGAACACGCTGGCGCCGAAGAGGCAGGCCGTCCCTAGCAAATTGACGGCTCACCGGCCGGCGGCGGTCACCGCGCGCTCTGGAAGATGAAGGGGTGGACGACCTGCACGCTGCCGCCGGTCGGTCTCGGGAACTTCATCCGGCGGATGATGCCCAAGATGCAGGTCGACACCGCCGTGTCGGTCATGGAGCTGGCCTCCTGAAACGCCGATGACACCTCGCCGTCGGGCAGGATCGTCCACTGAAACGTGATCTTGCCCGCCAGCCCCGGCGAGGCCATGAGCTCCCGTTCGTAGCAGCGGTCAAACCCGCGCTGGTGGGCGCCGACGACCGCCAGCACGTCGCTCTTCGACAGCCCTCCGCTGACCTTCGCCAGGGTGCGCATGCCCTGCACGGCGCCCCGGACCTCGAGCGCGCCCGTCCGCCGCGGCGCGGTCGTCTTCACCGACGCGGGTGCCGGCGGCGGCGCGACCCGCTCCGGCGGCAGCGGCGGCTTCAGCTTCGTCACCCGCTGCGGCGGCTTGGGCTTCGGCCTCCGCGCGGTCTCCTCTGTCGCCTCGGGCGCTTGGCCGGCCGTCTTGCGCAGGGTCCGCACCTTCTGCATGCGCACCTCGGCGAACCTCTCCGGCGTCGGCGGCGCCTCGACGCTGACCTGAACGCCCAGCCTGTCCAGCGCCGCGACCCCCAAGCCGCCCACCATATGAAAGGCCAGCGACAGCCCCGCCGCCACCCCGATCGCTTTGAGCGCCAGCCCGCGCCGTCGCTCCCGCGGCGGCAGCTCCGAGGCGAGCACGCGCACGACGTAGCGGTCCTCACCGACGTCGATGCGCGCCCGGTCGCCTGTGCCCAAGACCACCGTCCGCAGCGGCTCAAGCAGCTCCTTCGCGTCGGGGTGCGCCCCGTGGCGATTGACCCAGCCCTTGGCGTTGGGCCCCATCCGCACGCGCGCCCGCCCGATGCCCATCCACACGAAGATCGGCCCGTCCTTGCGCCCGTAGGTCGACAGCGGGCTATGCAGGAGGGCCGACTCGACCACGGCGTCGTCGCACCACCGGATGACGTCGGTCACCGGCGGCCCGTTGGAGGTCGTCCGCAGGCGCCACCGCCGCGTCATCGGCGCCGCCGCCGGCATGGCGATGGCCGACTCCACGTCGAAGAGCTGCCGAATCGCGAAGAGCTCGTCCTCGTCGGCCTCCGCGAAGATGTCCGGCTCGGCGCCGTCGATGGGCCGGTCCCAGCGCATCGACGCGGTGCGGCGCTGCCGGGCGGTCGCCGGCTTCGGCGAGCCCAGAAGGTCGGCGAGCTGCTGCTGCTCCCGTGCCTGCCGCCGGGCCCGCTCGGCGGCGAGGCGCTGGTCCGCGCTCAAGGACTCGGGCCGTGGCGGCGGCGGCCAGACCGATTTCGCCGGCTTCGGTGGCCCCGGCGTGTCGAGCGGCGCCAGCAGCGACGCGGCCTTCGACGCGTCCACCTCCCCACCACCACCCCACACCGCGCCCAGCGGGTCCCATTCGGGCTCAGCGACGGCCTCGGCCTGCTCCGGGATGTCGGGGATCTCGCTGGGCGCGACCTCGGCGACGATGAGCTCAAAGGGCGCGTCGTCAGGCTCCGCCCGCGCGGTGTCGGCCGCCTGCGAGGCCGACAGCGGGCTGTGCGGGCTGGTCCCGGCGCCGCGCACCCCGGTCCCCAAGCGTCGCCGCCACGCCAACAGCCGCTCCGGGAAGAGCTCGCGGAGGAGAGCCGCGGCCCGCTGCGGGTCGGCGGCCTCGCCGGTGTGCAGCACGAAGGTGTTGAGGGCGACCTGCAGCTCGCGGCAGCTCGCGTAGCGGTCCGCTGGCTCTTTGGCGAGGGCGCCCATGACGATGGCGTCGAGCTCAGCGGGGACGCCCGCCCGGCGCTGGCTCGGCAGGGGCGCGGCCTCCTGGCAGACCGCCTGCTTGACCGCCAGCTCCGTGCCGCCGCCGAAGAGGGGCGCGCCGACGACCAGCTCCCAGAGCAAGACCCCCAGCGAGAACACGTCAGCGCGCGCGTCCACGGCCCTGTCGAGGCATCGCTCGGGCGAGGCGTACGCGAACCGGCGCAGCGAGCGCTTGGCGCGGATCTCCGGCACCCGCGCGGCCGCCGCCGTGACGCCGAAGTGGCTGACCTTCACGTGGCCGTCGTAGCCGAGCAGCACGTTGGAGGGCCGCAGCCCGCGGTGGGAGCGGCTCGCCGAGCCGCCCAGGGCCTCGAGGCGCTCGTGCGCGTACTCCAGCGCGCCACACGCCGCCGAGAGCAGCGACGCGGCGAGCGAGGGCGCCATGTGCCGGCCGCGGTTACCCAGCTCCGCCCCAATGTCGGCGAGGCTCTCTCCCGCGACCAGCTCGGTCACGATGAAGACGTCGTCGAACACGCGGCCGAGGTCGAGGATCCGCACCAGATTGGGGTGGCTGAGCTGGGCGGCGAGCTTGGCCTCTACCAGGAACGGCCTGAGGAAATTGGCCTGGCTGGCCAGCTCGGGCGCGACGAGCTTGACCGCCACGGGGTCTGGCGGCGCCAGGGCGCCGGTGTCCCGCGCGAGCCAGATCTCGCCGCTGGGGCTCTCGGCCAGACGCTCGCGCAGCTCCCACCGGCCGAGGACGCGACTCACGGAGCTGGCACCTCCGCGGCTGGCCCGGCGGCGGGCGCGGCCTCAGCGGCGGGGGCGGCGCTGGGCTTGGCGGAGCGCTTGGCCTTCGGAGGTTGAGCGGTCGTCGCCGCACCCTGGGCCCAGGCCGAGGGTGCGGACCCGAGCGCCAGCGCCCCCGCGAGGGTGACGAGGAGGGCTGCGAAGGTCCTGGGGCAAACCGTCATCGCTACCTCTTCAAGACAGCGAGGCGGTACTTGAAGAATCCGGCCTTGGCTGCCGACTGCAACACCAGGTGCAGCGTGCGGTAGTCGAGCCTGCGGTCGGCCTGGACGGTGATGATGGGCTCTTCTAAAGCCGCCGCGCCCTCTACCGCGTCGTCTCCGGGGATGGGGCGGACCAGCTCATCGTAATAAGCGGCCAGGTGCTCGACCAGCTCGGGGATCTCGCCTGCGGCGTACGCGTCGTCGGTGGCGTGGCCGCCGCTGAGCGCGACGACGTGGCGGCCCTCGACCCTGACGCCGGCTGCGCTGATGGAGAGGTTCACCGACGGCTTGAACATCGAGCGGGACACGC
>CAZNZH010000469.1:0-5041 GCA_964577445.1 uncultured Myxococcales bacterium | reverse complement strand
AAGATGCGCTTGAGATCGTTGTGCTGCTCCGCGATGGCCGACTCGGCCTGGGCCACCGCGACGCGCCCGCGGGACTCGGCGCGGGCGATGGCCTGGTCGGCCTCCCGCGCCGCGTCGGACTCGGCGATCTCCGCGTCCCGCAGCACCTCAGCGGTGCGGATTCGCCCGATGGAGTCGAGGTATTTCACCTCGTCGTAGATGTGCTGAATCTTGAAGGTGTCCACCTGCAAGCCCATGCGCCCGAGATCGTCGGCGACCTCGGCCTTGAGCCGCTCGGAGAGCTTCTGCCGGTCGTGGTTGATCTCCTCGGGCGTCAACTGGGCGATGACCCCGCGCAGGGTGCCCTCGAGCGTCTCCTTGGCGACCTGCCGGATCTCGGCCCGGTCCTTGCCGAGGAAGCGCTCGGTCGCGTGGTGGATGGCGATGGGGTCGCTGGTGATCTTGGCGTTGGCCACCGCGTCGACGTTGATCGGGATGTTGCCCTTCGCGTAGGCGTTGCGGATCTGGATGTCGACCGGCATCACGGTCATGTCCATGCGGTCGACGCGCTCGATGATGGGCCAGCGGATGCTGCGGCCGCCGCGGATGAGGCGGAACCCGACCTGCTCGCCGTTGTCGAGCCGATAGGGGCGACCGGAGAAGACCAGCAGCTCGTTGGGGCGGCCGATGACGAGAAACGCCCGGATGAAGCTGAACAACGCGAAGAGCGCGACGAGGGCGCCGACGGCGATGGCTGATCCTACAATGAGATCCTGGGGATCCACGGCTGCCTCCAGTGGTCAGAGGGTGTTGACTTATTCGGACCGAGCGTGGCGCCAGCGACGTCGTTTCAGGGGGTTGCGCGCGGAGGGCGCTTGCCCAGCGCAAGAAACCGACGCGCGCAAGTTCCTGAAAAGACTTGAGCAAGCCAGACGACGGGAGAATATGTCAACACCCTCTCGTTAGGGGTCGTGTGCGAAAAGCCGAGCTTCGGGGGCGACGAGGGCGTGGCCGTCTTCGTCGAGGTCCAAGACCACCACGCGGGCGCCGCGCGGCAGGTCCAGCGCCTCGGTCGTGCGGGCGAGGACGATGACCTCGCGGTGGCGGATCTGGAGCCGCACGCGGCTGGTGGTGTCGGGGGTGAGCGGCATCAACAGCTCGCCGACCTGGCCGGGGTAGTCGGAGCGCTCGATGGCGTCAGCGTTCACCGGGCGGCGGAGGTGGTGCACGGCGTAGGCGACGCCGGTCCCGACGCCGCCGCCGGTGGCCAGCGCCGCGGCGAGGACGATGGCGGGGGAGGAGGCGAGCGCGGTGAGCAGCACGCCGGTCAGGCCGAAGGCCGCGGTCCCGAAGGTCCAAAAGCGCATGGAGGAAAACGGCAGCCACAGGCGCTTTCGGCCGGCCGCGTCCCTGACGCCGTGGGCGGCGTCGGCGGCCGAGGCGTGATGGACGCCGTGACCGAGCCCGTGGTCCCCGAGGTCCCCGCCGTGGCCCCCGAGGTCGGCGTCGGCGTCGTCGATGCCGTCGCCAAAATCGTGGTCCCCGCCAAGCTCGTGGTGCGCGTCCACGTCGGCGTCGCTGGCGCCGGCAAACGCCGAGAGAACGACCAGCACGCCCCCGACGAGGAGGCAGGCGAAGTAGAGCGTCAGCACGGGAGCACTCCCCTCACTTCGGTGGTTGGGACAGGAGCACGGTGATGCTCCCAGACCGGCGACGCCCTGGCAACCGCGCACCCGTGACATCTGGAAAAGCGAATTCCGTTGTCGGCGCGAGCCGAGGTTGATATCAATTATTGGGTTATTCAATTATGCGACGGGGATACATGGCACGGATCAAGGGCAGGACGGCTTCGGCGACTCGACAAGAGGCCCTCGTCGCTGCAATTCAGATATTCGCCGCGCGAGGCTACGAGGGCACCTCCCTGGCCAACATCGCGTCGGAGGTGGGCGTGACGGCCGCCGCCATCGCGTACCACTTCGGCGGCAAGAGCCAACTCTATCAGGCCGCGATCGACCGCGTGTACGCGGACCTGGCGACGCTGCGTGAGGAGGTCGGGCCGGGGATGCCCTTGCCCGATCTGGTCGCCATCACCTGGGATTTCGTCTCCGTGCGGCGCGATCAGATGCGGCTGCTGCTGCGCAACATCGTGGACACGGGGGGCGTCGGCGACGACGTGCGCAGCCGCCAGATGGGCCCGACCCTCGACCTCGTGAGCGCGCTGCTCGGGGGCGCGCTGAAGGTCCCGCCGCTGCGCGCGCGCCGCATGATCACGGCCCTGACCCACCTGGTCCTCCGATTCGCGACCAACGCCGAGGCGGACAACCGCGTGGCCCTGGGCACCCACACCGACGCCGAGACGCGCGCCGCGATCGTCGGGATCCTCTCCACCGTCGCGCGCTCACTGCTGGACACCGATGTCGCGTAACGCCCCCGCCGCCGCAATCGACGCCCTACCCACCGGCGGGGCGCCGATGGTCCCTGACGTGGCGACGCGATTTCGCCTCGGCGAGACCCTCACCGACGCGCAGCGAGCCTTCTTCGATGCGTACGGGTTCCTGCACTTCGAGGGCTTCGCCACGCTGGAGGAGGTCGAGCGGCTGCGCGCCGACATGGCCAGCGTGCAAGCGCAGTGGCTGTCCGAGGGGCGGACCAAGGTCAACGGCATCCCGGTGCGCTACGGCAAGGACGTCGACGGCTCGCCCATGGTGCACCGCTACGCGTTCATGTCGCGCTTCGGCGACAACTTCCACCGGCTGGTCAACGACGCCCGCTTCGACGCGGTCAAGGCGCTGATCGGCGAGGACTGTCGCGTCGGCGAGGACGAGAAGGACGGCGTCGTGGTCAACCACTACGTCAACGTGGCCGGCTCGACCTACAAGCAGCTCGGCTGGCACACCGACGGCCTGCGCGACCTCTTCTACCTCCGCATGCCCGGCCCCATGCTCAACGTGGGCCTCTATCTGGACGATTCGCCGGTGCTCAAGGGCGGCCTGCGGATCTTGCCCGGCACGCACAAGCAGGGCTTCCTCCGCATGGCCTTCAGCAAGCTCTACTTCCTCGACAACCGCCCGGACGAGCGCGAGATCTGCCTGGAGGCGAAGGCCGGCGACCTCACGATCCACGACGGGCGCCTCTGGCACCGCGTGGCGCGCGCGCAGGTCGAGGGCGAGGCCAGCCGCAGGCGCGTCATGTACGTGCCCTTCCTCGACGGCCCCTACCGGCCGAAGGACGAATCCAGCCCGACGCCGCTTTATCATCGCCTCCAGAAGCTGGTCGGCTGACCCCGCGACCGGCGCCCGCCTGCGGCTTCTTGCTGGCGAGCGGCAAGGGCCGCTATCCTGACCCGGTCACGCCCTTCACAGGGTCCACGAAAATTTGGGGCGAGGCGAATCAGCCGCTCTGGCGAGCCCCGTCGGCCGCCCCCGACCCGGGAGATACCAAGGTGTATCTCGCAGCGGTCGGGGGTGGTGGACGCGGCCGCTGGGGTGGTCGAGACGACCGACGGCTATCTTGGCTGCCCCTGTCAGGCATCGGAGCGCTAGATGGGTATCACCATCGTCCAGAAGTCGAACCTGTCGCGACCCCGGCCCGAGGCGCGCAAGGCGCTCGTGCTCGCGGGTGGAGCGATCTCGGGCGGCGCGTTCAAGGTCGGTGGGCTGCTGGCGCTCAACCGGTTCCTGAAGAATTTCAGCGTCACCGACTTCGACATCTACGTCGGGATCTCGGCGGGCGCGCTCATCGCCGCCCCGCTGTCGGCCGGCGTGGAGCCCTTCGAGTTGATGCAGGCGCTGCGGGGCAGCGAAGGTCGGCTCAGCCAGTTCAGCTACGCGGATTTCTACAACCCCGCGTGGCGCGACGCCATCAGCGGCCCGGCGCGGCTCGCCTGGGACGTGGCCCGCGCGGTGCCGTGGTCGCCGCTGGCGCTCGTGCGCGGCCTGCCTTCGCGCCGTGGGGAGATCCGCAGCCGGGCGACCGCGTTCATCAAGCGGCCGGGGCTGGCGACGGCCGAGGCGCTGCTGGCGCCCTTCGGCGAGGTCATGGGAGCCGGGCCCATCGAGAACCTCGGCAGCTACTTGCCGTCCGGGCTCTTCGACAACCGGCGGATCGCCGACTACATCGAGCACAACCTCGCCCGAAACGACATCCCGAACGATTTCCGCCAGCACAAGCTGCGCACCGGCAAGAGCCTCTACGTCGTCGCCACCAACCTCAACACGGCCCAAGGCGTCGTGTTCGGGCACGACGAGGACTACTCGCTGTCCATCGCGGAGTCGGTGCAGGCGTCGACCGCGATCCCGGGCTTTTTCAAGCCGGCGCGGCTCGGCCCGCCCGGTCAGGAGCAGGACTATCTCGACGGGGCGCTGCGCAAGACCGCCAACATCTCGACGGCGGCGCGGCACGGGGCCGAGCTGATCATCTGCTACAACCCGTTTCGTCCCTTCATGAACTACCGGTATCGGCAGGGCACCCACGACCAGCGCTCGCTCGCGGACATCGGCATGGGCGCCGTGCTGAATCAGGCGTTTCGCACGATGCTGCACAGCCGGCTGCGGCTCGGCATCGAGAAGTTGCGGCTGGACGAGGGTTTCCACGGCGACTGCATCCTGATCGAGCCCGCGGAGACCGACGCGCGCTTCTTCTCGATGAACCCGATGGCGTTTTGGGCACGCGCGGACGCCGCGACCCACGGCTACCAGTCGGTCAAGACCTCGCTGGAGAAGCACTACGAGCCGCTCAGGGAGATCCTGGGCGCCTACGGAATCCAGGCCGACATCGAGGCGCTGGAGGGCGAGTTCGCCGCGATTCGGCAGGCCAGCGGGCCGACGGCCAAGCTGGACGTGATGGAGGAGTCGCGCTCGCGGCGCGCCGGGCTGCGCCTCGTCGCGGACGGCGTGTGAGCGGCGGGGGGATCCGGGTCATCGCGCCCTCGGGGCCCCTGCACAGGGAGGCGCTGGACTCCGGCCTGGCGCGCCTGGCGGAGGTCGGCATCGACGCGGACTGGCCCGAGGGCTGGCTTGACGGCGTGATGGACAACGACGGCGGGCACCTCGCCGGCCCCGAC
>CAZNZH010000468.1:0-5043 GCA_964577445.1 uncultured Myxococcales bacterium | reverse complement strand
CGAGAGGGGCCGCGAGATCCTCTTCCCCAACACCGAAGCCAAGGTCCTCTACGGCCTCCGCCGCTTCGCGCCGCGCCTGCTGTGGAAGCTGGTCCACAAGGCCGAGGCCTCGTGAGCGCGACCCGCACCGCCGCCCGCCTCACCGCGACCGGGTGGAGCGATGACCTCGTCGTTTCACCCGATGACGCCTCACTCTCCGAGCCGGTGCGCGACCAGCTCCTCGTCGCGGTCGAGGCCTCGGGCGTCTGCCACCGCGACCTCATCGATCGCGACGGCCGCATCCGCTTTCTGCGCCTGCCCATCGTGCCCGGCCACGAGGCCGTCGGCCGGGTCATCGCGCGCGGCCCCGACGCGAGCCTGTACGCCGTCGGCGACCGCGTGGCCTCCCTTCACCGAGACTACTGCGGGGTCTGCGACGCCTGCGTCAGCGGGCAGACCTCGGTGTGCGACCGCGCCGCCGCCGTCTTCGGCCTGACCATCGACGGCGCCTACGCCACCCACGTCACCGCACCCGAGCGCGCGTTTTATCGCGTCCCCGACGAGCTGCCCGCGGCCCAAGCGGCGGTGATGCACTGCACCCTCGGCAGCGCGTGGCGCGGCCTGGTGACCCAAGCGGGCCTGCGCGGCGGCCAGCACGTCGTCGTCACCGGCGCCAACGGCGGCGTCGGCCACGCGGCGGTGCTGCTCGCCAAGAGCCTCGGCGCCACGGTCACCGCCGTCATCCGCACCGACGCCCACAGCGAGTTCGTCAGGGGCCTCGGCGCCGACCAGGTCCTCGTCGACCCCGGCGACACCTTCCACAAGCGCATCGGCCGCCGCAAGGCCGACGTCGCCCTGGACACCGTGGGCGCGACCACCTTCAACGCGTCGATGCGGTCGCTCCGCGTCGGCGGCACCCTGGTCGCGGTCGGCAACATCGTGCCGGGGCGCGTCGAGCTGAACCTCGGCTACATCATCACCTTCGGCGTCCGCGTCATCGGCTCCAGCGGCGCATCGGCCGCGGACATGGACGCCCTGCTCGACTGGACGCGTTCGCACCCGCTGGCGGCGCGCATCGCGAAGACCGTGGCGTTGTCTGACGCCGACGAGGCCCAGCGCTCGCTCCGAGCCGGCGGGCTCGAGGGGCGCATCGTCATCGTCCCCCAGTAGAGCTGGCCGTCTCTTGAGGTGCCCCCTGGCCGACGGTCCGGCTGGCCGCCGAGCCACTTCGCCGGCGCCGGCAAGCGCCCTCCGCCCGTAAGCCCCTGAAAAGACGTCGCTGGCGCCCCGCTCGACCCGAATATGGGAACACCTTCTTAGAGGGTGTTCCCGCGCTCTTGAGAGGCGCGGGACCCGCGGCGATGGATGTGAGGCCCGGCGAGCGGATTCGTCGGGCCCCGCCTCACTCTTGAAGACCCGCCTGCGCGGCAACCTCAGCGGCGAAGTTGTCGACCTTCTTCTCCAGCCCCTCGCCGACCTCGAAGCGCACGAAGCGGCGTATCGAGATCTTCTCACCGATGCTGGCGGTGACCTCGGCCACGAGGTCGCGCACCGTCTTGTCGGTGTCCTTCACGAAGGGCTGCTCCAGCAGCGCCTGGGCGCGCTCCCACTTCTTCACGCGACCCTCGACCATCTTCTCGGCGATGGCGGCGGGCTTGCCCTCCTCCATCGCCTGGCCGATGAAGATCTCGCGCTGCTTCGCCGACACGTCCGCCGGCAGCTCCTCGACCGACACCACCGTCGGGGCCGCAGCCGCGATGTGCATGCTGATGTCCTTCACGAAGACCTGAAAGGCCTCGTTGCGCGCCACGAAGTCGGTCTCGCAGTTGATCTCCACGAGCACGCCGATGCGACCGCCCATGTGGACGTAGCTGCCGACGACGCCCTCGGCCGCGATGCGCCCGGCCTTCTTATCGACCGACGCGAGCTGTTTTTTCTGCAGGTACTCCGACGCCGCGTTCACGTCGCCGCCGCTCTCTTGAAGCGCCTTTTTGCAGTCCATCATCCCGGCGCCGGTCCGGTCGCGCAGCTCTTTCACGGCGCTCGCTGTGATCTCCATGGAGTCCTCCTCGCGTAATTCGGCGGCTACTCAGCGTCGCCGTCGGTGTCGGTGTCGGTGTCGGTGTCGATGTCAGCGTCCTCGCTCGACGTCTCGGCGGCCTCAGCCGCCTCGACGGCGCCGCCCTTGCGGACCACATCCACCGCGGCCGCGGTCGACGCTCCGCCGTGCGTGCCGAGGTCGTCCTGCGACCGGCGCTCTTTGTGCAGCGCCGCCCCCTCGATGTAGGCGTTGGCGATGGCGGCCGTGAAGAGCCGGATCGACCGGATCGCGTCGTCGTTGGACGGGATCGGGTACGAGGTCTCGTCGGGATCCGAGTTCGTGTCGACCAGCGCCACGATCGGGATGCCCAGCGTCGTCGCCTCCTTGACGGCGATGTGCTCCTTGACGGTGTCGATGATGAACACCGCCCCGGGGAGCTTCGGCATCTCGCGGATGCCGCCCAGGTTGCGCTTGAGCTTCGCGAGCTGGCGCTCGAGCTGGATGACCTCCTTCTTCGGCAGGCGCTCGACGATGCCCGGGCTGAGGCTCTTCTCGACCTCGTTCATCCGCTCCAGCGAGATCTTGATCGTGCGGTAGTTGGTCAGCATGCCGCCGAGCCAACGATACGCCACGTAGGGCTGACGGCAGCGAGCAGCTTCCTGCTCGATGACCTCCTGCGCCTGACGCTTCGTGCCCACGAAGAGCACCTGCTCGCCCTTTTGGCCGAGCCGCGACACGAAGTCGAGCGCGTCCTTGAGCAGGCGGGCCGTCAACTGGAGGTTGATGATGTGCACGCCGTTCTTCGACCCGTAGATGTAGCGACGCATCTTGGGGTTCCAGCGGCCGGTCTGGTGGCCGAAGTGCGAACCCGCCTCCAGCATGTCGCGCATAGTCACGGTAGCCATGAGTACGAACTCCTCTCCCTTCGTTCAGCTTCCACTTCTCAAACGCCTCACCGGCGGGTCTCAGCCCGGCGACTCAGCGCACGAAAGGTCGAGAAGTGTGCAGATTTGTTAACAAAACCACGGGCCCCGGGTCGCCGAGGCCGGCGCGATATAGCACGGAGGCCCCGGTGGCACAAACGGGAACTGCGCGGGCCGGCCTCATTGAAGCCGGGTGATCGTGTCCAGCGCCAGCCGCTTGGCGACCAGATTTCGTAGCGCGTTCGGCGCGTCCCTGAGCACGCCGCCGTCGGCTCGCAGCGCCCGCTCGGCGAAGATGATCGCCAGCACCGTCGGGGCATGGCGCGCCAGCCCGAGATCGCGCACGACCAGCAGCCCTCGCAAGACCGGCGTGATGCGCTCGCCCGCGAGGTCGCCCTGCACGGCCATGGCCAGCACGCCGCTCTGGCCGCTCGTGGGGTCGATGGCGATGGAGGGCCCGTCGCCTGAGACGAAGATCGGCTCCTCCTCGAGCGCCCTGACGGCCTCGTCGAGCCCGGCCCGGACCACCTGATCGTCGAGGCCATTGGCGCTGAGGAAGCGGCTGTAGACCTCGGTGGCCATCGCCACGCTCTCCGCGCGGCGCCCCTGCTTCCACAGGAGCTGCGAGTCCTCGAGCGCTGGCCCGCGCAGCCCGCCGCAGCCCGCGCTCAGCGCCGACACGACGAGCGCGGCCAGGGCGAGCGCGGCCGAAAGCTCACGGCGCCGGTGGGAGCTCATGAGGTCCTCTCGCGCCAGAGCGCACGCAGCGCCTCGACCGCGCCCGGGTGCGGGTGGCAGGCGCGCGGGTGGTAGTCGGTGCGGGCGAGGAGGTGCGACCGGATCGTGGCGCCGTCGCCGGTGTGCAGGGTCAGGGCCATGGGCCCCGCGCCGAGGGGACGGCCGGGCTCGATCTCGGGCTGCGGTTCCAGGGTCAGCCAGAATCGCGCCCGCCCGCCGTGGAGCCAGCGGTGCATGGTGCGGGTGTGGGCGGGGCCGGCCTCAGCTCCCAAATAGTCATGGACCACCGACTGAAAAGCGAGGACCGGCAGCCCCGACTCGGCCTCGAGCTCGGCCAGGAGCTCATCGGTGGGATCGGCGCCCAGGCGGTGGGCGCGGAGACCGGGCGCGCGCTCGGGTGGGAGCGGCCGGCAGAAGGCCACGAGCGACGCCTCGAGGTTCTGGCGGCGCTCGGCGTCGCTGGGCCACACGCAGGCGCGCAGCCAGCGCACGGCGTCGTCGGAGCGGGCGTCTACCGGCGCGAGATCGAGGCCGAGGCGCCTCGCCGGTGAGGGGAAGTCGAGGCCGCTGATCTGTTGGCTTCCCACGCGCCAGGTGGTCGCGACCAGATCGGCGACCAGGTTCAGGCCGGCCGAGCAGCCAAGATCCGCCAGGGAAAAAGAGGCTCCGCGGGCGCCGAAGCCCATGGCGACGAGGCCCCAGCCGATGGCGCGCTCGCTGGCGTTGGTCTGAACGGAGCGGGTCCGGAGCAGCTCGGGCAGGCGCGGGTCGAGCAGGGCGGCCGCCAGGCGCTCGTCGAGGGCGGGCGCGGCGCTGTCGGCCAGGACCTCCAGGGCGACGGGGTGGTCGGGGTCTCCGAGGGCGAGGTAGCGCAGGCTGGCCAAGATCAGCAGCGGCCGCGCGTACCACGCCGCGAACTCGCGCTCGGCGAAGGCCGACTCGAGGACGGCGAGCAGGTCCGGCCGCGTCCGGCACAGGATCGCCAGACAGGCGATGAGCCGCCCGTAGGCGCCAGGGCCCACCGCGCTCTCCTGACGGCTGAGATCCTCGACCAGCCCCTCCACGCCACGCGCCATCGCTGCGGTCTCCTTTCGGCCGGGCGGCCGCCCGCGACTTGCGATAACGTGCGCGCCCCAACCCCCCGTGGAGGGCGCCGAATGGTACGTCAGGACAAAGCCCGTCGCATAGGAGAGATCCTCGACGCGCTCTACCCACAGACCCCGATCCCCCTGGAGCATCGGGACCCGTTTACGCTGCTGGTCGCGGTGCTCTTGAGCGCGCAGACCACCGACAAGAAGGTCAACCAGGTCACGCCGCGGCTCTTCGCCGAGGCCCCGACCCCTGAGGCCCTGGCGGTGCTGT
>CAZNZH010000467.1:0-5050 GCA_964577445.1 uncultured Myxococcales bacterium | reverse complement strand
TCGGCGCAGATCGGCTGGACGTCGCCGTCGGACAGCGCGTCGGTCGTCGCGTCGGCGTCCGCGCCGGTGTCGGAGTTCGCGTCCGGTCCCGCGTCGCCGCTGTCCGCCGCCGCGTCTGGCGTCACGACGTCGGCGCCGGTGTCGCTCGCGTCGCCGTCTTCATCGCCGCAGCCGAGGGCCAACCCCGCGGCCAGCGGCATACAGAATAGTGAGGCGGCGACAGCGAAATTGACGAATCGGACGGTCATGGCGCGGCTCCGGCGAGGGGCGACCCGTGAGGGGGGACCTGCGGGTTCGCGCGAAGGATGACGAACCCGAACGCCCCGCGCAACTGCGACGGTCAGCCGAGGGGCGGCTCGGCTGAATCGAACGCGCATTTCGCGGACCACCACAGACTTGCGCAGACCTAACGGCGGCCCTATTAAGGCGCCCTACCCTTCGATTCGCCCGGTCCCGAGGTCTTGCCATGTTCGCTCGCGTCGCATCGGTCGCGCTCCTCATCCCAATCGCAGCGTGCGCCCACAGCGGCCTGCCCGGCGACGGCGCCCCACGCGGCGGCGACGCGGCGGCGATGGTGCGCGTCGCCGCCGGCCCGTTCTTGCGCGGCTCGACCGCCCAAGACATGAACGCCGACTACGAGGAGTGCGTCCGCGTGGAGGGCGACGAGTGCTCGCGTTCCTGGTTTGAGGACGAGGGCCCGCAGCGCACGCTCGACCTGAGCGCGTTCTGGATCGACCAGTACGAGGTCACCAACGCGCAGTATGAGAGCTGCGTCGTCTCCGGAGGGTGTAAGCCCGTCGCGGTGGACGAGTGCGAGCTGTGGGGCGAAGGCGGGTGGCAGCCGGCTGAGCGCGACTGGGTGCTGAATCGACTGGGCGGCAAGCGCTACCCGCAGGTCTGTGTGACCTGGCACGACGCGACGGATTACTGTGCGTGGGCTGGCAAGCGGCTGCCGACCGAGGCCGAGTGGGAGAAGGCCGCGCGCGGCACCGACGGGCGGCGCTTTCCCTGGGGCGACGAGCCGGCGACCTGCGAGCGCGCGCAGATGAAGGAGGGCGACGGCGTCGAAGGCTGCGGCCGGGACGGGACGGCCGAGGTGGGCAGCTTTGCCCGGGCGAAGAGCCCCTACGGCGCGCTGGACATGGCCGGCAACGCGCACGAGTGGGTGCTGGACACCGAGGATCCGAACTACTACGAGCGTGCGCCGGCGACCGACCCCACCCACACGGAGGGGTCCGGCGCGCGGGTCATCCGCGGCGGGAGCTGGAGCAGCACCGGCTCCTGGGTGCGCGCGGCCAATCGCGGCGGCTTCAACCCGAACGCCCGCAACGTCTACACCGGGTTTCGCTGCGCGATGGCGGCGAACTGAGCCGGTCGGCGGGCTGCGTCGCCGCGCGGAAGAGGCGGTGGCTTCAGGCCCCGGTCAGGCCGGCGCCGGCTGCTCGTTTCGCGAGGTGCCATCGAGCTCCCCGCGGGTCTGGGCGGCCAGCAAGAGCTCCTCATAGGCCGGCATGACGGCGTCGGCGAGATCGCACAGGTCGGGCATCAAGGCCGCCGCACCGACGAGCCCGAAATCGACGGAGTCGCGGTAGCTTATCACCGTGATGCTGAGGCCAGAGCCCTCCACCAACGGGCCGAGGGGGTAGACCGCGTCGAGCTTGGAGCCCGCGATATAGAGCGGGAACCGCGGGCCGGGGACGTTGGAGATGACGAGGTTGAAGATGGGCCGGTGGCGGTCGGCGAGGCGCAGGCTCGAGTAGAAGCGGGCGGCGAGGTGGAAGGTGCTGGGGGCGGCGAGCTCGGCCCAGCTCTGCAGCATGTCGGCGCCGATGGCCTGGTGGTCGGCCTTGGCGCCGCGCGTCTTCTCGGCGATGGCGAGCAGGCGCTCGATAGGGTCGGCCATCTCGGTGGCCAAGGTGGTGAAGAGCGCCGAGACCTCGTTGTGGTTGGAGGGCTTGCCTGCCGGGCGCACGGAGATCGGGACGATGGCGACCAGCGCTTCGCTCGGCAGGTCGCCGCGCCCGCCGAGGTATCGGCGCAGGGCGCCGGCGGCGATGGCCAAGACGACGTCGTTGACCGTCACGCCGAGGGCGGCCTTGATGGCCTTGATGCCGGGGAGCGGGACCTTGGCGAAGGCGGTGTCACGGCGGGGACCGATGGCGGCGTTGAACGGCGTGCGCGGCGCCGTCAGGGGGAGGACAGACGCGGGGACGCCCGCGTGGGTGTGGAGCTCGAGGAGGCGAAACGCGTTCCGCACGGTGCGGCCGGCGAGGCGTAGGAGCTCCATGGGCTGGCGGACGCGGGCCTTGAGCGCGTCGCGGGTGAGGTCGAGGTCGGTGGGCAGCGGCTCGGGGGGGCGCTGTTGGGGGGCGCGGCCGGGGCGGGTCTCGGGCGAGAGGTCGAAGAGGTGCACCATGATGCTGGCGCCGGACGTGCCGTCGACCGCGCAGTGGTGCACCTTCAGCAGGACGCCGATGCGGCCGTCGGAGAGGCCCTCGATCATCCAGGCTTCCCACAGCGGCCGGGCGCGATCCAGCGGCGTGCTGCAGATTCGGCCGCACATCTCGCCGAGCTCGCGTTTGCCCCCGGGTGCCGGCAGGGCGACGCGGCGCAGGTGGTGGATGAGGTCGAAGGACGGGTCCTCGACCCAGACCGGGTGGTGCAGGTCGAGGGGGACCTTCAGCAGGCGGCGGCGCAGCGGGGCGACCTCGGGCACGCGGCTGGCGAAGAGGAGCGAGATGGCGTCGAAGCAGTCCGACGGGCTGCGCTCGCCGGGATCGAGGATGGCCAGCATGGCGACGTGCATGTGGACGTCGGCGGTCTCCATATAAAGGAAGGAGGCGTCGAGGCCAGACAGTCGTTTCATGAGCGCCTCCGAGTGCGCTGCGCGGGATACGCAGCGGCCGCGCGACCCTCGGGTCACTGCGCTGGGACACGTTCCCCTTTGGCATGAGCGGCGACGTAGGGCCAGCGGAAGACGCACAGCGCGAGCAAATCAGCGCGGGGGCGGCTCGACCGACCCCAGCGCCGGCATCGCGCGGGCCTATGACGTCGCGCGGCGCCTCGTGGATGCGCTGAACAAAGGGGCGCCGCGACGCAGCAAGTAACCATGTTTCGACAGTGCATTCAAACACTTACACCGTCCCGCACCGCACCCATAACCATCCCGCAGCGCGGCGTGTAGATGGCGGTCCGGGAAGCGGCTAAGGTCGGCTCACGTCTCGCGACATCGTGTCGCCCCGCGGCTCTGTTGGAGAGCGTGGGGCACAAGCCGCCTCGCATCGGCGAAGTGGCCGCCCCGACCGAAGGCCGGAGCACCGATTGAGTTTTCCTGATCCGCGCCGCCGGCCAGCGCTCGGTCCGTCGGGCACCCCAGTCGACCACGGCCCGCAAGAGCCGTGGGTGGCTGCCGGCGGGTTCGAAGCGCCGGCGGCGCGCGATCAGGAGTTTTCGGTGCGGCGCTCGAACCTTTGGTCCGCCGGGGTGTAGGCTGCCGGCGTCGCGCCCCTGACGTGCGCGCCCGAAGGGAGCCACATGCCCCGCCTCCTGGTGCCCGAGCCGATGACCCGCTTCAAGTGCAACGAACGCGGGTGCTGCTGTAAAGAGTGGCGGATCGACTTTCAGCCTGAGGAGCTGCTCGTGCTGCAAGCGGCGCTGCCCCCGTCCGAGCGGCGCGACCTGATGCGGCGCGCGCGGGTCTGGGTGAGCGGCGACGGGGAGACCGTCGCGGGGATCCAGCTCGAGACGGTCGGTCCCGAGTGTAGCTGCCGCTTCCTCGAGGCCGGCGGGCAGTGCCGGCTGCACGTCCAGCACGGGCCCGAGATCCTGCCGCACCTGTGCGTGCGCTACCCCGGCTTCTCGTATCAGCGAGACGACGGCGAGGTGGAGCTGCACTTCGACTCGGTGTGCCCCGAGGTGCTCGCGCGCCTGGCAGAGAGCGACGCGCCCCTCGGGCTGGTGCGTGTCGAGCCGGCGCCAGACCACCACCTGAGCGCGCGTGCTCGCGAGCCGTTGGCGGCACCGAAGGTCAGCGTGGGCGAGCAGCCGCTGACCCATTCGGAGTTCGAGACCTGCCGCGACCGCATCCTTGAGGCGCTGGCCGATGGGTCCCGCGACGCCCTCGATCTCCTCTGCGCCATCAGCCACGCGCTGGCCCGCCTGGGTCGTGGCGAGCCGCCCGAGGCCTTCCACGTCGCCGCGGGCGACCCGACCGACGCCTTCGAGGGCTTCTTCGAGGAGTGCGTCGGCGCCCACGGCGGGGCGGTCATCGCGTACTACGTGATGCTCTACCGGCGCTTCGTGTTCGACGTCCCGCTGGACGCCGGGGATCCGGAGCTGCTGCCCGCGGCGCTCGAGCACGATCCGGCGTGGCCCGAGGTCGTTCAGCCCCGCGCCCCGGAGTTTCAGGGGCTGCTGCGGCGCTACCTGGCGCATCGCTACTTCACGGCGTACGGCTTCTACCGCACCAGCGACGAGCTGGCCTTCAACTATGGCGCGGCCACCCACACGCTCGCGGCGGCCTTTCGGATCGCGATGGGCGTGTCGCGCTGGCTGTCGCGCCCGGTCGACCGGCCGCTGCTCCTGATGAGCATCGGCGCCGCCGAGTACTTCACGCGCGCGCTGCGGGTCGAGCGCAGCAGCATGCCCTGGTTCGGCCTCCCCGCGGGTTCGGAGCCGGACGCGGCGGCCGACGTTGTGGGATCGGAACCGTGACACGAGGGTGCCGCTCCTGGCAGGATGCGCTGCGTCTTGGCCCGGGAGCCCCCACGATGCGCTGCGTTCTGCCCCTGCTGCTCGCCATGACGCTCTGCGCTTGCGGCGGCGACGGTGACAGCGGCGCCCTCGCGGACACCCCCACCACGTCGGACGCCCCGGCTCCAGACGCCGCCGGACCCGACGCGGACGCCGCCCCCGACGCGGCGGGCCAGGACGCGGCGGGCCAGGACGCCACCGGACACGACGCGGCGGGCCAGGACGCCGCCGGCGCCGACGCGGCCGCCCCGGACGCCGACGCCAGCCCCGACGTCGCCCAGCCAGACGCGTCCTGGCC
>CAZNZH010000466.1:0-5081 GCA_964577445.1 uncultured Myxococcales bacterium | reverse complement strand
CCGTGACGTCGCTAGGCGGCGTCGCCATCGAGCTGGACCGCTTCGGCGTCGACGCGACCTACTCCGGCAGTCAAAAGTGCCTGTCCTGCCCGCCCGGGCTCGCGCCCGTGAGCTTCAGCGACCGCGCGGTCGAGTTCATCCACGCCCGCAAGTCGCCCGTCCGTAGCTGGTACCTGGATATCGGCCAGCTCACGCGCTACTGGGGCGGCGAGCGGGCGTACCACCACACCGCGCCCATCAACATGCTCTACGGGCTCCACGAGGCGCTGCGCCTGGCGCTGGTCGAGGGGTTGCCGGCGCGCTTCGCCCGCCACCGCCTGCACGCCAGCGCGCTCGGAGCGGGCCTGACCGCGATGGGCCTCTCCCTGCCGGTGGCCGAGGCGCTTCGCCTGCCGCCGCTGACCCTGGTGCGCGTGGGCGAGGGCGTCGACGAGGCCGCGGTGCGGCGGCGCTTGCTGAGCGAGCACGGGACCGAGATCGGCGGCGGGCTCGGCGACTTCAAGGGCAAGGCCTGGCGCATCGGCCTGATGGGCGCGTCGTCGAGCCGGCGGCACGTCGAGGGCTGCCTCGAGGCGCTGACCGAGTCGTTGAAGGCCCTCGGATACGGCTGCGCGGGCGACGGGTTGGCCGCCGCACACGCGATTTACGCAGCTACCGCCTAGCGATTTGACGTTTTGTAGGGCACGCGCCCCACGTAGAGGTGGGCCGTGCCCAGGGTCTCGCGGCGCAGCGCGACCAGCTCGAGCCCCGCGCCGGCCATGAGCGCGACGAAGTCCTGGGGCGGCGGAAACCGAGCGATGCTCTCCTGTAAATAGCGGTACTCGCGCGCGCCCGAGAGCAGGCGGCCGAGCCAGGGCACGACGCGGTGGACGTGGACGCGGGCCAGCGGCGCGAGCACGCCTCCGCGCGGCTCGCTCAGCTCGAGGATGACGACGTGGCCGCCGGGGCGCGTGACCCGCGCGAACTCCCGAAGGGCGGCCGGGCGGTCGGGCACGTTGCGGATGCCGAACGCGATGGTGGTCGCGGCGAACTCCGCGCCGGCAAAGGGCAGCGCCTCGCCCGTGCCGGCGACCAGGCGAACCCGCTCGGAGAGCCCGCCGCGAGCGATCTTTTCGCGACCCACGGCCAGCATGCCCTCCGACGGATCCAGGCCGACCACGGTGGCCTGCGGGTGCCGCTTCGCGATGGCCAGGGCCACGTCCGCGGTGCCGGTGGCGACGTCGAGCACCGCGTCGCCCGGCCGTATGTCGCCGAGCGCGTCGAGCAGGTGGCGCCGCCAACCCCTGTCCAGCCCGAAGCTGAGCAGGCGATTCATCAGGTCGTAGCGGCGCGCGATGCGGTCGAACATCGCGCCGCCGCCGAGGCGCACCTCGGTCGATGGGGTGGCCAGCTCGCCCATCACAGCGCCCGCAAAACGGCGGTCTCGACCACCGCGCGCAGGGCCTCGCGGGCCTCGGACTCGGGCAGCAGCTCCAGGGCGTCGTCGGCGTCGCGGGCCAGCGCCCGCGCCCTCGCCCGCGTCCTCACCACGCAGCCCGTCGCCAGGATGCGGCGGCGGAGCTCGGTGGCCCGCACGGTGTCGTCGAGGCTCTCCGGCACGAGCGCGACCGCCCGCAACACCTCGACCAGCCCCGGATCCTGCTCGCACGCGACGATGAGCGGCCAGGTGAGCTTGCCCTCGCGGAGATCCAGCAGGGTGTCTTTGCCCGTCATCGCCGCGTCGCCCTCGAGGTCGAGCGCGTCGTCCACCAACTGAAAAGCGAGGCCCAGCGCCGTCCCCGCCCGCGCGAGCGCCTGGCCCATCGCCGGCGACGCCCCGCCGACCTCCGCACCCGCCTCCATCGCCCAGCCGAAGAGCACCGCGGTCTTGCCGTGCACCACCTGGTCGTATACCGCGCGGTCGGGGGCGAAGTGGCCGCGCCGCTCGAGCTGGACGGCCTCGGCCGCGATCATCGCGCCGATGACGTCGAGGAGCCGCCCCAGCAGCCGATCCTGGCCGCACCCCCGCACCCGCCGCAGGGCGTCGACCAGCAGGTAGTCGCCGCCCAGCACGCTGGCCGGGTTGCCGAAGAGCACGCGCGCCGTCTGGGCGCCGCGCCGCTCCTGGCCCTGGTCGATGACGTCGTCGTGCAGCAGCGTCGCGGCGTGGACCAGCTCGCACGCGACCGCCAGCTCGCGCAGCACCTCGGGCGACGCCGGACCCCCGGCCGCGCGCGCCGCCAAGAACACGCAGACCGGCCGGATACGTTTACCCGGCCGCAGCAGCAGGTACGCCGCCGCCCGCTGCGCCAGATCGCCGCCCGCGGACGCCGCGCCCTGAAGTGCGGCCTCCAGCCCCTCCAGATCGCCGGCGAGCCACCGCCGAATCTCCAGCAACCGCGCCGCCAGCGGGTCCAAGCCCGCGCGCGCGCTCACCGCCGCCAGCGGGGCCAGCACGTCGTCGCCCCCACCGCCGGACACACCGAGATTGACAACACGCGCTCCCATGATCTCTGTCACGGTCTCCCCTCCGCCGCCAGCCGGCGCTCCACCATCAAAGTTTGTCGCGCGCCCCGGGGCGTTTGCGGTTGTAGGAGACGCGTCCATGCACTACGAGCACGTCGTCACCGTCCGATTCAACGAGGTCGACCGCGCCGGGATCGCGTTCTTCGGCCGCGTCTTCGAGTACTGCCACGCCTGCTTCGAGGAGACCCTCGTCGCCAGCGGACAGCCCCTGCTCGCGATCTTCGAGCACGGCGGCTACGGCCTGCCGCTGGTCCACGCCGAGGCCGACTACTCGCGCCCGATGCGCCTGGGCGACCGCCTCCGCGTGACCCTGCGCGTGGCTCGCCTTGGCAACCGCTCCATCACCTTCGCCTACGAGGTTCGCGGCGCGCAGGACGATGATCTGCGCGCCACCGTCCGGCTGATTCATGCCTTTGTGCGCCTTGACGGCTTTGTCGGGATGTCGGTCCCCGACGCCTTGCGCGACGGCCTGGCGGGGCTCGGCCTCCTCGAAGATTCGGCGGACGCCGGCGGCTGAGAGCTTGCCGAGCGCGGTGCGCGGCAACGCGCCGACCAGCGCGATGGCGTCTGGGATCTTGAAGGGGGCGAGGCGCTCGCCCAAAAAGGTCCGCAGCCGCGCCGCCGTGGGCGTCTCTGCGCCCGCCTCTAGGACGACCGCGGCCACCGGGCGCGTGCCCCAGCGCGCATCCGGGACGCCGACCACCATCGCCGCCTCGATGGCCGGGTGGGTGCACAGCGCCGCGGCGACCTCGCTGGGGGTGATGTTCTCGCCGCCGGAGATGATGAGGTCGTCGTGGCGGCCCTCCACCGTGACGCGGCCGCGGGCGTCGATGGTGCCGCGGTCGCCGGTGACCAGCGCGCCCATGACGATGGGGCCGGTGATGACCAGGGCGCCCGAGGCGCCGGCGCTGACGCGGGCGAAGGGGAGCGGCGGCGCGCCTGGGGAGAGGTCGCCGGGATAGGAGGTGGCGACCTGAGACGCCGCTTCGCTCATGCCCCAGCTCACGGCGGCCGGAGCCGAGATGGCGGCGAGACGCCGGCGCAGGGCGTCGGAGAGTGCGGAGCCGCCGACGAGGATCGCCCTGAGGGAGCGCGGGAAGGGCCTATCCTCGCGGGCGTCGAGGAGGCGCTCGACCATGGTGGGCACCAGCGAGACGACGGTGACGTCGCCCGAGTCGATGGCGGCGTTGACGGCGCGCACGTCGAACTCGCGGTGCAGCACGGCGGTCGTCACCTGAAAGGCCGAGCGCAGCAGGACGGACAGGCCGCCGATGTGGTGAATGGGCAGGCAGCAGAGCCAGCGGTCGCCGACGTCCAGGCCCAGCCGGGTGACCGAGCCGAAGGTCGACAGGGCGAGCTGGGCGGTGTTCAGCGTGACGGCGCGCGGGTGGGCGGTGGTGCCCGAGGTCAGCAGGCGCACGCGCGGCTCCATGAGCGGCCAGGCGCGCTCGGGGAGGCGGTCGGCGGCCAGCGGGAGGTCCAGGGGCAGGGCCTGCCAGCCGCCCCGGGGCAGCAAGGCGGGGTCGGCGGCGAGCACGGCGTCGGGCGCGATGACCCGCAGATCTCGGGCGAGCTCGGGGCCGTCGCTCAGGGGCGCGACCGTGGCGCCCAGCCAGCCGATGGCGTGCAAGAGCCGGATGAAGGTGGCGTCGGCGTCGGAGATGACGGCGACCACGCTGCCTGGCCCGAGGCCGCGCGCGGCTAGGGTGAGTGCCGTGCGGGCGACGTCGTCGCAGAACGCGGCGTAGCTGCGGTCGAGGCCCGACCGGAGCGCGTAGGCCGGGTGGTCGGGGCGGGCGAGGGCGGCGCCGCGGACCGGGTTCGGAAACGACATGGCGACGTCGACGGAGGCGGGGCCGGAGATGGCCGACGCGGGGTCGAGGCCGGCGGCGACGGCCGTTTGGGCAGGCAGGCACTCGGCGACCCAGAGCGCGGCCTGCCAGCCGACGGCGGACTCGAAGCTGCTGGTGACGATGACCTGGAGGCCGGCGCGGGTCGCGCGGCGCGCCATGGCGAGGGTGCGGCGGGGGCCGCCGATCAGCATGGGCTTGAGGACCACGGCGTCGACCGCGCGGGCGCGGATCAACGCCTCGAGCGCGGCCATGTCGCGGCAGCGCTCGTCGGCGGCGACGGCCACTCCGCTGGCCTGCCGGACGCGGGCCAAGACCGCGAGATCGCCGGTGGCGACTGGCTCCTCGCAGAGCGCTATCCCGTGGCGTGACAGCAGGGCCAAGGCGCGGATGGCGGCGGACTCCGCCCAGGCGCGGTTGGCGTCCAGGCGCAGCGCCACCTCCGGCCCGACGGCGCGCCGGATCGCCTCGATGCGCCGGTCATCTTCCGGCAGCGCGGCGCGGCCTACCTTGATCTTCAGCGTGCGCGCGCCGTCCGCCACGGCCGCCAGCGCGTCCTCGGCGTCGCGGACCAGGCGATGGGTCCAGACCGTCGAGGCGGCGGGCGCGCCGAGCAGCACGGGCACCGGAAACCCCAGGCGCTGACTGGCTAAATCGAGGACCGCCTGCTCCAGCGCGTGGCGCGCGGACGCCGAGAGCGGCGCCTCGTCGAAGCCCGCGAGCAGC
>CAZNZH010000465.1:0-5085 GCA_964577445.1 uncultured Myxococcales bacterium | reverse complement strand
CAAAAAGCGCAGCTCGCGGCCGTCGACCGTGAGGTCGGGCGGGCCGGCGGCGGCGAGCTGAGCGGTCGGGGCGGAGGTGGGCACAAAGCGGAACGGCTCACCGACAAAGCAGGCGCCGTCGGGCGAGTCGAGGGCTGAGACGGCGCTGAGCCGCGTGGGCTCGACGCCGGCGATGGCCTGGGCCGCGAGGGCGTCTGTGGCGCCTGTGGAGAAGATGAAGCGGTTGGTCAGCGAGCGCTCCTCGGCGTCAGACAGCGCCGCGTGCGCTTGGGCCAGCGGCACGCCGGCGGTGCGCGCGGCGAGGAGCGCCAGGGACGCGATGGCGCGGTCGGCCTCGGCGCGGACCTTCTCGAGCGGGAAAGCCAGCTCGTCGACGAGGTCCACGGCCAGGCCGCTGTGGTGCACGGTGGAGCCGAGCGCCGCCAAGGGCGCGAGGATCGGCAGCGCGTCCCCGAGCGCCGTGGCCAGCGCGACGGGCTGCGCGGGCGTCGCCGGGTCCATGGCTGAGGCCAGCGCCGTCATCGCCGCCTCAAAGCCGCGGTGACCCGGGTCGTCACCGTGGGGGGCGTCGAAGCACGCCATGACGAGTGCCGCGATCTGCGAGTCGCTGCCTGCTGATTCTGGAGATCGAAGCGCCTCGACCGCCACAGCGCGCGCGATGAGCTCGGCGTCCTTGGCACCCGCCAGCGCCGCGCCGAAGGTCCCGACCGCCAGCCGCGCCAGACCGCCCTGCATCAGCGGGTTCTCCACGATCCCCGAGGTGGCGGCGCGAAGCCCCGGGTCCCGCCCGCCGTAGGGTCTGAGCGAGATGTGGCCGAAGAACCCGTCGCCGCCGTCGTTGGCCCAATGGTTGTCCCAGATGGTCGGGGGACGGCCGACCAGCGCCGTCGCGATCGTCAAATCCTCAGGTACGAGCACGGCGTTTCCGGTGTCCGGCCCGGTCCACAGCCAGGGGAGGTCGTCGGGCAGGGCGGTCAGGGCCTTGAGGTAGCCGGCGCCGTCGGGGAAGGCCAGGCGCCGCTGGTCGCTGTAGACCGTCGGCACGAAGCGCATGGTGGCGGCGGGGTCGACCGCGCGCAGGGCGGCGAGGGCCTCTAACGTCACGTCGACGTGGGCCTGACCGAGGGCGGCGTCGACCTCAAGGGTCGCGTCCAGCTCGATGTCGTCGGCCAACACCGCGAAGAGCCGGATCCCGGCGGCCTGTAGCGCCAGGAGCTTCGACTCGAGCGCGACGATGTCGCCCGGCGCCCCGACCACGAGATCGATGAAGGGGCTTATCCCGAACACGACGTCCACGCCGAGCTGCTCGCCGTAGTCGGCGAGCTCGCCCAGGGCCGCGGTGAAGTCGGGCGGGTAGGGCTCACGCCACCGCGCGCGGTGCAGGGGATCGCTCTTCGGCGCGTAGATGTAGGTGCCGAGGCCGAGATGGGCCAGCGTCTGTAGCATCCGCCGCCGCTCGCCGAAGGTCCAAGGCACCCCGTAGAACCCCTCGACCACTCCGGCGCCGTGGTCGGTGGTGGTGGCCGGTTCGGGCCGCGGCGTGGCGGCGTCGATGGCGGCGTCGCGGCTGACCAGGGACAGCGCCGTCAGGGTTATGTCGGCGTCCGCGCGGACCTCGACCTCGACGCAGGCGGCGCAGGCCCCGGCGAGCTCCAAGGTGGTCTCGCCGGCTGCCACGACCAGCGCGTCGCCGGCCGCATCGCCGCAGGCCTTCAGCAGCCGCACCGTCACGCGCTCAGGCCCCGGCGCTGTGAACACCAGCGCGATGCGGTCCAGCGCCACCGGCCGCCCTACGCGAGGACCCAGGTCCAGCGTGACCGTCGCGGCCTCGCCCACGGGGACCTTCCAGCCCGTGTCGGGCGCGTCGTCGCGGATGGCCGCGATGCTGTCTCGGTCCTCGCGCGGCCAAGGCGGGATGACCGGCGCCCGGGTCACGCTGGCGCTCAGGCGGGCGAACGCGAGCAGCTCGACCTCGGCGCCGAACGCCGCGCCGCACAAGGGCGCCGGGACCGAGGTGTCGCCTCGGGAATCGGAGGCGCCCGCGTCGCCGACGGTGGCGGTGGGCCCGCCCGGCGAGCAGGCGTACCCGACGGCCACCGCGGCGGCGGCCAGGTGGCGGAGGGTGATGTGGGGGCGGTGCGGGGACAAATTCAGCGCTCCCAAAAAAGCATGCCGTGGCGTTCTGGTGGGCGGCGTTCAGATGGAATCGTGAGCGCGTCCGGGGGCCCTCGTCACGTCATGGCCGCGTGCAGCGCCTCGATGCGCTCGCGGTCGTCATCTTGGAGCGTCGTAAACGCGATGTGGACGCGGAAGCGGCCGGGGATCTTGGCGCCCGCGCAGTCCTGAACGCTGCCGTACGCGCCCTGGGTCACGCGCCCGTCGCCTAGCGTGATGCGCAATTCCACGCGGGTGAGCAGCTCCAGCGGCTCGGGTGAGTCGAACACGATCCCCTCGTGCATGAGGCCGACGACCCGCCCGCGCACCGGCGCCGGCAAGACGATGTGGCGGTCCAGCCGGTGCACGTCGGCGGGCAGGTCGACTCGGACCAGCGAGGTCTCTGGAGGGGGGCCGAGATCCAGCGGCTCGTCCCCGCCGATGCCGCGCACGTTCCAAATGGAGAGCGCGCGGGTGATGCCTTTGACCCGCACCACGCGGTGGGCGCCGGTGACGACGATGTCGCCGACGGCCTCGCGCAGCGCGTCGCTCATGATGAGCTGCGTGCCGAGGGTGAGCGACTCGATGCGCGCCGTCAGGTTCACCGCCTCGCCGACGACGCCGTATTTCGCTTGCTGGTCGCTGCCGATATTGCCCGCGACGACGTCGCCGGTGTGCAGCCCGATGCCCATGGAGAGCACGGGCAGGCCGGCGTCCTCGTTCGCCGCGTTCAGCTCGCGCAGGCGCAGCTCCATGGCGATGGCGCAGTGCACGGCGCGCACCGGGTCGTCGTCGGCGGCGAGCGGCGCGCCGAAGACCACGAGGATGGCGTCACCGATGAACTCGATAATCGTGCCGCGGTGGGCGCGGATCACCTCGGTCATCGCGCCGAGATATCGGTTGAGCAGGCGCACCATCGTCTGGGGCGGCAAGGCCTCGCTCAGCCGGGTAAATCCTCGCAGATCGCTCATCAACAGCGTGACGCGCACGAGCTGCCCGCCGAGGTCGAGGCTCGACGGATCGGCGATGAAGCGGTCGACGAGATCGGGGGACACGTAGCGCCCGAAGGCGGCCCGGATGAAGTCGCGGTCGCGCATCCCCTCGACCATCTCGGCCATGGTGGCGTTGAGCTCGCCGATCTCGTCGCGGGAGTCGTCCTCGAAGGTGACGCTGAGGTCGCCCTGGTGGATGCGGCGCGCCTTCCGGGCGAGGACGCGCAGCGGCTCGGAGATGCGCCGGCTGACGAACAACGCGATGAGCAGGCCCAGCAGGACGGCGCCGACGCAGAGCGCGAGGGTGATGCGCGTCGTTCGCTCGATGTGCGACATGAAGGCGGCCTCGGGGACGAGCGCGACGATGTGCCAGTCCAGGGCGCGGGCGTCGCGGATCGCGGCCACCTCGACCGCCATGGTGCCGACGGGGGTCTCGAGGGTGCCCTGGTGGTCGTCGAGGCCGGCCGCTCCGGCGCCGCGGGTCCGCTCCAGGGCGCGCAGGACCTCGCGCAGCCTCGCGTCGCCGATGTCGCGGGCGGCGATGCGCTCGTGGGTCCCGTCGGGCAGCTCGCGCAAGTTCGGCGTGTCGACCGAGGTCGCCACCAGCCGCCCCTCGGAGTCGACGATGACCACATCGGCCGGGTGATGGCGGGTCAGAGCGCGCACATATCCGTTGACCTGCGACAGCACGAGGTCGGCGCTGAGCACGCCCTCGACACCGCCGCTGGGCTTGTCGATGCGGATGACCGCGCTCACAAACGACGTGTCGGCGGCGCTGAAGGACGGGTAAATCTGGCTCCAGCTCGCGCGGTCCGAGCGTGTCGCGGCGGCGTACCAAGGGCGGACGCGCGGGTCGTACCGCGGCGTCGAGCGAATCACCGCGCCGCGTCGGCCGGCCTCGTCGAGGGCGTAGGAACGCATCACGGCGCCCGGCGTGCCGTCGGCCGCCTCCAGGACCAGCCTTCCGCCCGCCACGCGCTGCACGCCGATAAAGGCGCCGTCGTACCGCCCGAAGCCCAGGTAGCCGAGCGTCGGATCCGCGCGCATCTGCAACCAGAAGTGGCGCGCGAGGCCGTCCAGATCGGCCGGGTCGAGGTGGCCGGTGTGAATGGCGTCGGCGTTGGCCTCGAGCACCCGCACCGGAGCGCTGACGTAGCTGTGCACGCGCTCGTAGATGCGCAGCGTCAGCTCGTGGGTGTAGCGATTGGACAGCTCGCGCACCGCGTCGGCGCCGTTGCGAAACGATAACCAGCCGACCAAGAGGCAAACGCCGGTCACCTGGACCGTGAGCGTGGCCATCAGGATGGTGCGGAAGGACCAGCGGCGTTGGCGACGGTTGGCCGGTGGTGCTGTGGGCTCGCGCGTCATCGCCGGGGAGCGTAGCAGGCGGCGTGTTCGGCGCGAAGTGGCAACGGCGAGAGGTGAGGTGGCGGGTGTCACGGTGGCAGGTGTCAGCCCCCCGCACCCCACGCTCAGCCGGCTGAGTGTGGGGTGTGGGGGGCTGACACCTAGTCGTCCGGCGGGCTGGCGCCACCGCCGCCGGCGTCGACGAAGACGGGGTTGGCGATGGCCCAGGTCGGGCGTCGCAGCCCGGAGGTCGGTGCGGCCCCCGGGACGTGGACGGCGACGCACCACGCGTCCGTATGCGCAGGCAGCGTCAGGGTGCGCGCGACGCGGTGGGCGCCGTCGACGGCCGGCTCCGCGCTGACGTCCTCGTCGAGCAGGAGCGCGCCGGAGACGTATACCCGAAGCCGGCCCAGGGGCATCCAGTCGGGGGACTCCAAGACGGCGGTCAGCGTCAGCTCGCCTTGGGGTGCGGTCAGGGTGTCGCCGATGCGCGCGAGGCGCCCGTCCGCGTCGGTGACCTCGAGGCTCAGCCAGGGGCCGGCGCTGGCGATGGCGCGACCCGCGCGCAGAGCCGCCCAGAGGTCGTCGTCGG
>CAZNZH010000464.1:0-5086 GCA_964577445.1 uncultured Myxococcales bacterium | reverse complement strand
CCCGCGGCGAGATCCGCAGAGTATACGCGAAGTTATCCGATCCGGAACGCGTGGGCGGGTGGCTGACGCGCCCGGGAGCCGGACGCCGCTCGCGAGCCAATTTCCCTTCGCTGGCGTATGCTCCAGAAGGATGTGCGCTCGAGCCGCGTTGCAGTGCCTTGACCCGCGCCCCTAGACTGCCGCTGTCACCCCCCGCCTAACGAGTACGTCACGACATGGAGAAGTTCTGCCCCTCGTGCAGCAGGGCCTATGAGGACTCCGACCTCACCCACTGCGAGCTGGACGGCGAGCGCCTCATCGTCATGCAGGCGGAGGCGGACCTCGTCGGGCAGGAGCTCGACGGCAAGTACGTCGTGCTCAAAAAGCTCGGCGAAGGCGGCATGGGCACGGTCTACGTCGCCGAGCAGCGCTCGATGGGGCGCGAGGTGGCGGTCAAGATCCTGCGGCCACGGTTTTCGCAAAACCGCCAAGCGATCAAGTACTTCCTGCGTGAAGCGCGCGCGGCGAGCCGCCTCACGCACCCCAACACCATCACGGTGTACGACTCCGGGCAGACGCCCCAGGGGCTGCTCTACCAGGTCATGGAGCGGCTCAACGGGCGCCCGCTCAGCGCGCTCATCGAGGAGGAAGGCGGCTTGGCCGTGCCGCGCGCCATCGCCATCCTCTCGCAGATCTGCGACTCCCTGGCCGAGGCGCACCTCGCCGGCATCACGCACCGGGATCTGAAGCCCGAGAACATCTTCATCGAGCCCACCGTGGGCAACCCGGAGTTCGTGAAGGTGCTGGACTTCGGGATCGCGAAGATCGCCGAGGACAGCGGCACCAACGCGACGGCGACCGGCATGATCTGCGGCACGCCCAGCTACATGAGCCCCGAGCAGACCATGGGGCGGGCGCTGGATGGGCGCAGCGACATCTACGCGCTGGGTGTGCTCCTGTACGAGATCGTGGTCGGCGAGCGCCCGTTTTCCGGGCAGACGCCGATGGAGATCATGCTGAAGCACATCAACGAGCCGCCGCCGGCGCTGCCCGAAGGGGTGGGGGGGCCATACGCTGCGCGGCTCGGCGCGATGCTTCAGCGGATGATGGCCAAGTCCGCCGGCGACCGGCCGGCGGATTGCCAGCTTCTCAAGGCGGAGCTGGCGGCGCTGCTCCAGCCCGCAGCACCCGTGGATGTGGAGCCGGCGGCGCAGGCGACGGAGCGAGACACGCGGGTGGAGCGACCGCGATCGTTGAGCGTCGACCTGGCCTCGACCCCGCCCCCGTCGACGCGCGACGGGTCCGAGTTCACGGGGCTCTCGCCCGCCGTCGACCCCTCCAGCATCACCGGCATCGACTTCAAGCCATCGCGGTGGGAGTTGCGGGCGGCCGCGGTCGTTGCTGTGGTGCTGCTGGCTGCGGGCGCCGCGTGGTTCGCGTGGCCTCGCGGTGCGACCGTGGAATCCTCCATCGGCGGGTTGGAGGCGGCGACGCAGCCGCTGGCCGCCCCGAAGAAGCCGCGGGTCAGGGCGGCATCGCAGCCGCAGCGGCCGGTTCGGGCCTCGCCAGGGGCGGGCGCGCCGCCACCGAGGGGGGCCGCGGTCGAGCCGCAGGCGGCCGAGGTGGCTCAGGAGTCGGGCCGGCTCACCGGGGCGGCGGTCGGGGCGGCTGCGTCCGCGCTGCCCGCGGAGCCGCTGGTGGCGGCGCCCATGGCCACGGTCGAGGCGCGCATCGAGACCACGCCGCCGGGGGCTGTCGTGAGCGCCGAAGATGGCGCCGAGCTCGGGACGACGCCCTTCACCCTGACCATGGGGGCCGACGAGGCGCCGCGCGCCGTGTCGTTCGCGCTGGCGGGCTACAAGACCGAGAGAGGGGCGCTCGATCCGGCGTCTCCGAAGACGTGGTCGGTGAGGCTGCACCGCACCCCGAGAAAGGTGATAGGCTCGGCCCCCTCGAAGCCGCCGGTCATGGCGAAACCTCCCGCGGAGCCCAAGACTCCCGAGAAGCCCGGCTTCGGTCACGGCACGTTTTAGGGGTCGGAGCGAGACATGTGGAACCGGCTGAAGTCTCTGTGGAGCGGGACCGTTCCGGAGATGGACGACGAGGTCGAGGCCGCGTCGCCGCAAGGGCGCGGGGTGGCGCCGAAGTCCAACGCGCGGGCGCTGGCCCTGGGCGCCATCGATGAAGCGCTAGCCCAGGGAAACTCCGGGGTGGCGCTCAATCGGCTGCGGCAGATCCTGGTCGAGGGCACGCCGGATCGCGACGAGCTGAAGCGGGGCGGCAGCGTGATGCGCGCTGTGGGCGAGGCGGAGCTGGCCACGCTCTTTGAGGCGGCGGCGGAGCGCAGCTCGGCGGAGCCCGCGGCGCGCTTGGCGGCGGCCTTCTTGGAGATGGACGACCCGTCGGTGGCGCGCGCGCTGGCGGCGGTGGCCAACCAGCGATCTCAGGGTGCTGACCCGGTCGTCGCGCGGATCTTCGCCGACGCGACCGCGCGCCAAGGCGACCACGGCGCCGTGGTGGACCAGCTAGCGCGATGGGAGGGGAGGTGGCCGGACGCGGCGCTGCTCGGCCGCTACGCCATGTCGGCGGTGCTGGCGGGGCGCGCGGACACATGGCAGCGCGTGCAGCCGCAGATCGGCGCCAATCCGAAGCTGGCGTGGATGACCGGCGCGGGCGCGCGCATGGAGCTCGGGGACAGCGACGCGCCCCTGCGGCGGGCGGTATTTCTCGAGTACGGGGCGGTGCTGCTCGACGCGAGCGCGATTCAGGGGCGAGGAAATCTCGGCCCCGGCAGGCTCGCTCGCGTGATGCAGCGCGCCCGCGACGTGCTGAAGGGTGCCGACGTCAGCGTCGAGCGCGTCTGCTACGTGTCGCGGCGGGGCGAGGTGTTCGCGCAGTGGATGGCCCGCCTGCTCGACGCGACCGCCATCCCGCTGACCTCGCGGATTCAGGACCAGCGCGTGCTGGTCGTGGCGGCCGACGGCGATGATCTCGACATCGTGCTGGTCCACCCGGGCCTGGCCCACGGCCCGACCAGCATCTTGCAGGTCCTGAAGAGCCCGTCGCGCACCGGCGCGGTGGTGCCTGAGCTCATCGGGCTGCTCAGCGACGGGGCGACCCTGCCGCTCGGGGCGCTCGAGGCCCCGGCGGCCGCCGACCGCGTGCCGCCGCGGCTTCAGTTCGCCGAGCTCGTGCGTGTCGCAGACAGCGCGCCCGCGGGGCCCGAGGCGGGCGACGTCTGGGACAAGCCCGCGGCCTGGGCCCAGCGGCTGCGGCCGCACCTGCTGTTGACCGCGGTCCAGGCGGGCAGGGCGCGGCCTGACTGGCTGGGCGACCTCCCGGCGTGGGCGCTCGTCGCCCCGGCCCCCGCGCCGAAAGCCGAGGTCGCGGTCCCGGTCGCTGTCGAGGTCCTCGCGGACGAGGACTTCGACGAAGATGACAGCGATGACGAGGAGGAAGGCGGCGCCGAGACCGCTTAGGTCTCGATCTCGACGCCGCTTGTCCGTCGTCTCGCGAGCTCAGCTCAGCTCAGCTCGGGGGCGGCTGTGAGCCGTGGGCCATGATGAGCGTGCGCTCCGCCTTCGAGAAGATCGTCTTGATGCGGTTGTACGCGACCTGCTCGAGGACCACGCCCGGCCCGAAGGTCGGGTGCGCCACCACGTCGCCGGGCTCGTAGACCTGCTTGATGTTGTACGGCTTCGGGGCGGCCGCACCCGCGGCCTCCATGGCCTCGACCCAGCGCTTGTTCGCGTCGTCGGCCGCCGCGATGACGAGCTTTTCGGCCCGCGTCGCCTTGGCCTTGGCCGCGCTTGACTTCGCCGTGGGCTTCGCCTTCGCCTTCGTCTTCGAAGCGCCCTTCGCGGCCGCCGCGGGGGCGCGGTACTTGTGGAACCCGCCGCAGGTGTTGCACTTCACCTGCACGGGCTTTCCCGTGACCATCGCGACGATGGTGTGCGCCAGGTCCATCTTGCACTTGGTGCACCAAGCGTCGCAGTCGCCGCCGGTCGTGTATTCTTCAGCCATGGGGGTGATCTCCTTCCGGGGCATCGTGGTGTCGGAAGGTCCAACGGTTGTTTGCCACGTAGTTGAAGGCCGTTCCCAGGAAGATCCCCAGGACTTGGGCGAGGTATTTGTCGACGCCGACGACGAAGACAAGGAGTTGAGCTGTTCCGAACTGGATGCCGATGGCGAGCCCGCTGGCGATGTAGTAGCGGGCGACGCGACCGACGAAATCGCGCTTGCGGGTGCCTTTGGAGCGGTCACCCCAGGTCCAGCCGTCGTTGATGAGAAAATTCGTGAAGACGCTGACGAGGATCCCGACCGCGCTCGCCGCGACGTCGGCCCAAGTCTCGGCCAAGCTGCCCGCGAGCGCCAGGCTCGTGAGCCACATCACGACGAGGTTTACCACCAGGCCGGAGCTCCCGACCACGCAGAACTTGATGAAACGTCGCTGACCCGGCGTAGTTCGCTTTCGGACCTGCTCGAGGATCAACGGATCTCCTCGATGCGGAGATAGCGGATGGGCCCGCGGACAAAGGGCAACGAGCCGATGGTCGACAGGGCGTCGCGCACGTCGCCCTCGCGCGCCTCGTGGGTGAGCATCACCACCTGGACGGGCGCTGACCCGTCGCTGTCGTCCTGGACCATGCGCGAGATGCTGATGTCTCGCGCGCCGAGGGCGCCGGCGATCGCGGCGAGGACGCCGGGCTGATCGCTGACCGGGAAGCGCAGGTAGAAGCGGCACTCCGTCTCGGCGGGCGAGCGCAGCGCGCGCTGGGGGACGAGGCCCTCGTGAAACGCCAGGTGCGGGATGCGCCCCGACGTGCCGCGCAGGATGTTGCGGCCCAGCTCGATGACGTCGCTGACCACGGCCGCGGCGGTCGGCAGCATGCCCGCGCCTTGCCCGTAGAACATCAGCGGGCCGAGCGACGCGGTGTGGACGTAGACCGCGTTGAACACGCCGCGCACGCTGCCCATCATGCTCTGCGCCGGCACCAGGGCGGGGTGCACGCGCGCCTCGATGGCCCCTTCGTGGGCGCGGGCGATGGCCAGCGGCTTGACGACGTAACCGAAGGACTTCGCGTAGGCGATGTCGTCAGCCGAGACC
>CAZNZH010000463.1:0-5100 GCA_964577445.1 uncultured Myxococcales bacterium | reverse complement strand
GGGCTATGAGGAGGTGGGCCTCGCCTTGGACCAGGTGCTGCGCAGCGGCGTGGTCGATACCGACACGCTCATGCATGCAGTTGCCGGAGACCTGGGCATCGAAGCCGATCTGCTGGAGGACAGCACTGCCATTCTGCTCGACGTGCCCGGCATTCTCGCGAGCGGCGCGCGCTTCGTGGACTACGGCATCACCGAGGGCGTGAACATCGGCCTGCGCGGCTTCAAGCGCCGGATGGGCTTTTTAGAAGACCCGCGCGTCGTGTCCATCGAGGAGCTGCCCGAGCTCGGCATCGGTCGCCAGGACGTGTCGCTGCTGGAGGCCTGCAACTTCGGCTGTGGGTTTTGCTACCGCGAGCCCTGGGCGCCGAACTTCTCGACCGCCGAGGCGAAGCGCGAGATCGACGCGGTGGCGAGGCTGCGCCAGCACTCCGGCGTGGCGCTCAGCGGCGGCGAGCCGACCTTGCGCGAAGATCTCCCCGAGCTCATCGCCCACGCCCGCAGCCGCGGCATCCGCGACATCCAGCTCCACTCCAACGGCTGGGGGCTGGTGGAGCCCGGGTACGCCGAGTCCCTGGAGGCCGCCGGCCTCACCAGCGCGATGATCAGCCTGCACGGCTACACGCCCGAGGTCTTCGCCCGGGTCACGTCGACCAAGCCCGAGTACTTCGAGCGCACGCTGCGCGCCATCGACCGCGCCCGGGAGGCCGGCATCCGCACCATCCTCAGCCACGTGGTCAACGCCTATAATTACAAGGACTTGCCCCAGTGGGTCCGCTTCATCCATGGGCGCTTCCCGGGCATCGAGGTCTTCTTTTTCTTCGTGTATCCCTCGGTAAAAGGGCTGTCGGCGCCCGACATGTACCCGCGGCTCAGCGAGGTCGAGCCCTACTGGTACGAGGCGCTGCGGGTGGTCGATGAGCTGGGCGTCAGCATCACCGTGGATAACCTCGCGGGCTTCCCGCCGTGCTGCCTGCGCGGCTTCGAGCACCACTCGCGCTACTGGTTCACGCGCGACATCGAGGCCCGCATCGGCGACGAGTGCGACGACCACACCATCAAGATCCCCGAGATGCGCCACGCGCCGGGCTGCGCGGGCTGCCGGTGGGAAGACGTGTGTCCGGGCTTCTGGATCGACTACCTCGACCGCTTCGGCGACACTGAGCTGCAGGCCGTCCCGCCGGATGCGTCACGGGAGTGAGGGCGGGCGGGCGCATCTCGAGCCGCCGGATCACTCCTGGAGATCGAGCCCCATCGCCTTGACGAGGCGGCTGTCGAGGACGCGATCGGGCAGCACCTTCCTGGCCAAGAGCATGGCCGCCGTCGCGCGCGACACGGCGTAGCGGGCCTTGGGGCGCGAGGCGCTCAGGGCGCGATCGATGACGACGGCGACGTCGTGGGGGCTGCCGGCGCGCTGGACGAGCTGGTGGTAGGTCTCGGTCATCACCGTGGCGATGTCGGCGTAGGGGCTCTTGGGGCCGACGGCGAAGAGCGAGGCCGCGGTCACGGCCCGCAGGCTGTCGCCGCCGACGCGATCGCGGATCAGGCCCGGCTCGACCAGGACGACGTCGACGCCGAAGATGCCCAGCTCCAGCCGTAGGGCGTCGCACAGGCCTTCGAGGGCGTAGCGCGAGGCGCTGTAGGCGCCCGACAGCGGCAGGCCGATGCGACCCGCGGCCGTGGAGACGCAGAGCAGCGTGCCGCGCCGGCGGGCGCGCAGCAGCGGTGCCGCGGCCTGGATCAGGCGCATCGGGGTGAGGAAGTTCGCCTCGAGCATCGCGCGCACGCCGTCTTCGGAGGCCTCCTCCACCGGCCCGAAGCCGGCCAGACCGCCGGTGGAGACCACCGCGTCGACCTGACCGTAGAGCTGGTGGAGGCGCTTGAGGGCGGCGTCGCAGCTCGCCCGGTCGGCCAGGGTCTCCCAGGAGATCTCGATGAGGCCGCCGCGGTTGGTCTCCCGCGGGAGATCGCTCATCGCGGCCCTGTCGGTGCCCTGGGCCAGCACCCACGCGCCGCGCTCGGCCAGCAGGAGTGCCGTCTCACGGCCCACGCTGCGGTCGGTGTCGGTGACCAGGATGGCCTTGGCGGTGTTCGGCATCGGGTGGCGCCGTCGGCCGCCGGGAGCCCGCCTACTCGCTGGCCGAGTCGACGATGGGCTCGAGGTGGTCGATCGGGTCAAATGCGCGCAGGCGCTCGCTCTTGCCGAGCAGACGCACCGCACCGGGGAGCCGCTCCTCGGCGCCGGTGAGGGTCCGGGCCAGCCGGGTCACGAGGGCGACCTCGTCGTCCGGGGTCAGCGCCTTGCCGTCCTTGCCGTCGTTCATCAAGAAAATGTCCACGGCGCCGGTGGAGGCGAGGGCGTGGCTGCCCGCTTCGGCGCGGCAGATCGCCACGTTCGCGAGCCGTGCGGAGCTCGGGTGCCGGGCGACGATGCGCAGGGCACCGGCTTCGATGCCGTCCATGCTCTCGACAACCCAGCCGCCGCCGAGATCGCTGCCGACCCCGATGGTGCTACCCGTTGAGGCGCCGGTGACGCCCTTGGCGAGGGCTGACGATGCGCTGGCCACGACCGCGGCTCCGGCGGCCGACGCAGCGAGGAACGATCGGCGGTCCACGGTGCTCTGGTCCTTCTGGGTTGCCATGAGGAACTCCTACGATTTGCCTGTCTACGGCGAGGTTAGTCGGCCCCTCAGGGCCCTGTCAATTCAGCGCGCACCGCGCGACTGACTTCGATCGGCGCCTGGCTCGGTGCCCCGGCTCCAGAACATCCGACGCCTGACGATGCCTTGGGCGCAAGAGGGACACAAGCGATCGCGTGTGAGCCGGTGTTACCGGCCTAATCGGGCCGGCTGTTGCTGGGATCGTCGCGCCCCTGTTACCTTGCCCCCGCCTGGACGGGCGCGTGGGGGCCCTGCGCCGGTCGGGCCCAACACCGCGCGCCTGGATTTTCCGGCTCCGAAGAGCCGGCGGCGCGTTCTGGAGCAGTGTGGCGCAAGGTCTCAAAGACGCCGTCCTCGTCAGGACGGGCTACGGTTGCAACAACGCGTGCGTCTTCTGCAACCAAGGGGATTGGCGCACGACCCGCGGCGACCGCACGGCCGAAGAGGTGCAGGCGGACGTCATCGACGGGGCGCGGCGGGCGGCGCAGGGCTCAGGGGTCGTGGTGCTCGCGGGCGGCGAGGTGACCTTGCGCCACGAGCTGCCCCACTGGATCGAGACCGCGCGCCGCCACGGAGCGAAGCGGGTCGTGATCCAGACCAACGGGCGGATGCTGGCCTACCCGAAGCTCGCCGAGACCCTGGTGACCTCGGGCGCCGACACGTTCGCGGTGGCGCTGCATGGCCCGCGGGCCGAGGTGCACGACTGGCTGACCCAGGCGCCCGGATCCTTCGAGCAGGCCGTCCGCGGCGTGCGAAACGTCGTCCGCGCCGGGGCCCGGGTCTACATCAACACGGTGATCACGCGCTCGGGTTTCCGGCACCTGCCCGAGGTGGCCGCGCTCTTGCCTGCGCTCGGTGCGCGGGGCATCCGCTTCATCTGGCCCGACGCCGAGGGCAAGGCGCTGGACTTGAGACCCAGCGTGCTGCCATCTCCTTATATGGTAGCGCCTCACCTGTGGCGCGCGGTCGCGATCGCCCAGGCGCGCGGTCGCCGCGTCATCTTTGAGGGTCCGCCCGACTTCCCCGCCCCGGAGCCACACCATGTCCATGGACCTTAGCCCCCCCGACGTCGGGACCCCCTCGCGGCCGGCCGCGCTCCGGGGCGTCATCGACGAAGAGATGCAGGCCGAGCTGGCCCGCGCGCTGGAGTCCAAGGACGTCACCAAGGAGGCGGCGGTCAAGCACCGGCGCCACTGGGTGCGGCTGACCCGGCTGTGTAACCAGCGCTGCATCTTCTGCCTCGACGCGTGGAACCATAACGGGACCTACGTCGACACCGAGCAGCTTGAGCAGTACATCGATCTTGGCGTGAAGCTGGACAGCGAGCGGCTCATCCTCTCGGGCGGCGAGCCGACGATTCACCCCGACTACGTGCGGCTGGTGCGCTACGGGAAAAACGCCGGGTACGACTGGGTGCAGACCGTCACCAACGGGATGATGTTCGCGTACCCCGAGTTCACGCGGAAGGTGCTGCAGGCGGGCCTGGACGAGATGACGGTCTCGATTCACGGGCACACGGCGAAGCTCCAGGACCGGCTGGTGGGCGTGAAGGGCGCTTTCGACAAGGCGATCCAGGGGATTCGCAACGTCCAGGCGCTGTCGGGCGGCAAGACCGTCATCAACATCGACATCGTCATCAACAAGCAGAACATCCCGTATCTGCGAGAGACCATCGATCTGTTTCGCGGGATGGGCATCCACGAGTTCGACCTGCTCTACATCGTGCCCTTCGGCCGGGGCTTCGCGGAGTATCGCAGCCAGCTTTATTTCAACATGGATGACCACCACGACGACCTGCAGCGGGCGCTGGAGGTGTCGCGCGAGCCGGGGGTCTTCATCTGGACCAACCGGCTGCCGCCCGAGCATCTGGAGGGCTACGAGGACCTGATCCAGGACCCGCACAAGCTGCACTCGGAGATCCAGGGCGGGCTGCACAACTTCGAAGGCTTCATGAAGATGGGGGTCGCGCCGGATTGCTACGGCGAGCGCTGCGACCACTGCTTTTTGAAGAGCCTGTGCCACGACCACATGTTCCAGTACCGCGAGCGGCTGGGGGAGGGGAGCTTCGAGCGGGTGCGCGTCGACTTGGAGCAGGCGGTGGCGAGCGTGAAGGCGGCGGAGGTCTTGGGCGCGCAGCGGCCGCAGGTGCTGCATGTGCGGGGGGCGAGCCTCGAGAGCGTCAGGGGATACCTGGCGGAGCGGCCGTACGGGGACGTCGAGGGGATGGAGGTCGTCATCGAGGCGGCCGACGAGGCGAGCAGCGCGGCGCAGATGGTCGCCGAGCCCGATCTCGGGCGGGCTCGCCTCACGACGGTCGAGGGGCTGGCGGCGGCGACCGGGGCGCTCTTGGAGAGCCTCGGCGCGGGCGCTTCGGCGGACACGCTGCCCGCGCTGGAGGTGCGCCTGTCGAGCGACACCGCGACGTGGCTGCTGGACAACCGGC
>CAZNZH010000462.1:0-5105 GCA_964577445.1 uncultured Myxococcales bacterium | reverse complement strand
GCGCCTCTCCATCGCGCACCGCCACGGCGACGACCGCCACCGCATGTGCGCCCGGTTGACCCGCCTGGTGATGGCGCTCCACGACGCCCGCATCCCCTTTGGCCCCGACACCGACCGGCTGCTCGACCGGGTCGCCCAGTTGGCGTCCCCCGCGCACCCCCACGTGGCCGACACCGCGCGCCGCGCGCAGCACATCCTCTTTCACCTGCCTCGCTACGAGCGCCGCCGCGACGCCGTGGAGCGCCTCGCCCGCATCGTCTTGCACAGCCTCAGCGAGACCCCGCGCAGCGCGCCTTCGTTCGAGCAGCGCATGGCCGGCTTGGCCAGCACGCCGCTGCCGGTGCTGCGCCACGTCATGCTCTCCGCCGGCCCTGAGCGAGCGGGCTCGCCGCCGGGCCGCCTCCAAGTGCTCGCGGCCGAGGCGGCCCTTCGGCGCCTCTACGAAGACGCCGCCTTCACCCTCTTCGACACCTCCGCCGTGGGTCACGCGCAGCTCCTCCACGCGCGGGTCGTGCAGCCGACGGGTGATGCACCGCAAGGCCAGCACGTCTTGGCGGTGTTCCTCGCGGGCGAGCACGTCGTGTCGGCGCTCGAGCTCCTCGCGGCGGCCGCCACCGAGCGCGGCGGACAAGGGTTCGCCGGCGAGATCGTCGTGGTGGACCAGGGCCCGGTGCCGGATCTCTCCGTCTTCGATTGGCCCGCGGAGGCGGCGCGATTCGCGCGCGTCACGGTGTCGCGGCCTGGCCCCGGGACGCGCGCCGGGCACCGGACCTGGGCCTCTGACGGCGGCCCCTTCACCGAACAGACGCTGCTGGCGGACATCCACCCCGAGGCGGCGCGGCGCGTCGAGCTGTGGCGGCTCGAGGCCTTCTCGCTCAAGCGCCTCCCGAGCCACGAGCGCATCTACGCGTTCCGCGCCAAGGCCCGAGACAACGCGGCCGACGAGCGCATCCTCGTGCTGGCCGAGGTCCGCGACATCCCGCCTGACACCCCCGCCGAGCCGGGCGAGAGCGGCCACGACCACCTGCTCGAGTTCGAGCACGCCTTCTTTGAAGGGCTGAGGGTGCTGCGCACCGAGCAGGCGCTCCGCGCCGCGGGGCGACGCTACTTCTGGAACCGGATGACCTTCTTCTTCCGTTCGCCCCGCGTCTTCCCGGCGCGCGACATCTCGCGCATCGCCCGCCGCTTGGAGCCCGCGACCCGCCAGTTGGGCCTCGACCGCATCTCGCTGCGCACGCTGACGCCCGACCCCGCCGCCCCGGGCGGCCTGCGCGAGGTGGAGTTCGTCCTGACCAACTCGTCTCGGACTCGCCTGGAGATAGGCATGCGGGCGCCGGAGACCGGCCCGCTGCAAGCCCTGTCGCCCTATGAGATGCGCGCGATCCGCGCCCGGCGCCTCGGCTTCGTCTACCCCTACGACCTGATCTCGGCGCTCACCGGCGACGACGAGCAGCTCGCTGCGGTGCACCCAGATCTCCGCGGTGGGACCTTCGAGGAGTACGACCTCACCAACCCAGACCAGTCGATTCTGTCGTCAGTATCAGGGCGTTTACCAGGCGGAAATCGCGCGGCGGTCGTGGTGGGCGTCATCTCGCACCGCACAAGAAAACACCCCGGCGGCATGCGCCGCGTGCTGATCGCGTCGGACTCGACCCACAGCATGGGCGCCCTGGCCGAGGCCGAGTGCCGCCGGGTCATCGGCGCCTTGGACCTGGCCGAGCGCCTCGGGCTGCCCGTCGAGTGGATCCCCATCTCCGCGGGCGCGCGTATCGCCATGGACAGCGGCACCGAGAACCTCGACTGGACCGCCCGCGTCCTGGCCCGCCTGGTCCGGTTCACCCGCGCTGGCGGCGAGGTCAACGTCATCGTGGCGGGGGTCAACGTCGGGGCCCAGTCCTACTGGAACGCCGAAGCGACCATGCTGATGCACACCCGCGGCATCCTGGTGATGACGCCCCAGGGGTCGATGGTCCTGACCGGGAAGAAGGCCCTCGAATACTCCGGCAGCGTCTCGGCGGAAGACGAGCGCGGCATCGGCGGCTACGAGCGGGTGATGGGGCCCAACGGCCAGGCGCAGTATCACGCGGCCGATCTCCCGGGGGCGTACGCGCTGCTCTTGGAGCACTACCGGTACGCCTACGTGGCGCCGGGCGAGCGGGCGCCGCGGTCGGAGCCCGGCTGGCGCGATCGCGACCGGCGCGACCGCTCGGTGCTGGACGCCGCTTACGCAGCGACGCCGGATGAGCCCTACGCGACCGTGGGCGACGTGCTCGATCACGAGCGAAATCCCGAGCGAAAGAAGCCCTTCGCCATCCGCGCCGTCATGGCCGCGGTCGCCGACCTGCACGACCCGCCGCTTGAGCGCTTTCGCACCATGTGGGGCGGCGAGACCTCGGTGGTCTGGGACGCGCACATCGGCGGCCACAGTGTGTGCCTGCTGGGCATCGAGTCGCGGCCGCTGCGCCGGCGCGGCCGCATCCCGCTGGACGGCCCCGACACCTGGTCGGGCGGCACGCTCTTCCCCGTCAGCAGCAAGAAGGTCGCCCGCGCGATCTCGGCCGCCAGCGGCGTGCGCCCGGTGGTGGTGGTCGCCAACCTGTCCGGGTTTGACGGCTCGCCCGAGTCCCTGCGCAACCTACAGCTCGAGTACGGCGCCGAGATCGGCCGCGCGGTCGTCGAGTTCGAGGGGCGCATCGTCTTCGTCGTCATCGGCCGCTACCACGGCGGCGCGTACGTGGTCTTCTCAAAGGCGCTCAACCCGGGGCTGCGCGCCCTGGCCGTCGAGGGCACCTTCGCCTCGGTCATCGGCGGCGGGCCCGCGGCGGCGGTGGTCTTCCCGCGCGAGGTCCAGCGCCGGGTCACCGAAGACCCGCGCATCGTGGCGGCGACCGCGGCCATCAAGGAGGTCGACCCGACCGACCAGGCCCGCCTGCGCGAGCGCCTCAACGACCTGCGCCTTCAGGTCACCCTCGAGCATCAGGGCGCGCTCGCCAAGAGCTTCGACGCCATCCACTCCGTCGAGCGCGCCGTCCGCGTCGGCTCGCTCGACGCGGTCATCGCCGCCAAAGACCTGCGCCCCGCCATCATCGACGCCCTTGAGTCATAGGGGCCCGCGGCCCGCTCGCCCCGCCGGCCGCCTTCGCCGTGATCTTCGGGTGAGCCAGGGCGGTGATGGCCGCGCCGCCCCGGATCAGCCTCGCGCGGGCTCAGCGTCCCCCGCGCCGTAGAGGGCTTGGCGGACGGAGGCCAGGATCTCGGGCTGCACGCGGGCCAGGTCGGCGATGACGCCCTTGACGTCGCGGCGCTTGGAGTCGGGGAAGGTGTCACAGACCGGGCACGGGATCGTCGGGATGCCGTGCTCGGCTACCCAGGCCTCGATCTTGCGCTCCTCGACCAGGATCAGCGGGCGGATGGTGGTCACCGGGTGCTCGCTGGCCGGCGTGGCCGCTTTGAGCGGGTCCAGGCGCCGCCCGAAGAGCAGGTTCAAAAAGAAGGTCTCGACCGCGTCGTCGAGGTGATGGCCCAGGGCCAGCTTGTTGTAACCGTGCTCCGCGCACCAGCGGTTCAAGATCCCGCGGCGCATGCGGCCACAGATCGCGCACGGGATCTGCCCGGGGCGCAGCTTCTCGTTGACCACCGACCAGGTGTCCGCCGAGATGATCTCGCAGTCAGCGCCCAGCCGCTCGAGCGCCGCGTCGAAGCCCGCGCGGTCGAAACCGGGCTGGTGCTGGTCCAGATGGATCGGGCGCAGCTCGAAGGGCCGGTCGCCGCGCCGCGACAGCTCGGTCAGCGCGGCCAAGAGCAAGAGCGAGTCCTTGCCACCCGACATCCCCACCGCCACCCGGTCGCCGGCCTCGATGAGCCCAAAGTCGGCCACCGCGCGCTCGATGAGGCGCATCACGGCGCGCGAGGGCAGGGCGGCTCCCGGCGCGGGGGCGACCGCGGGCTCCGCGCTCACGCGGCCTCCACGCTGGGCTTGGCGATCAAGACGTCCACCGCCATCGCCGCCGCGGCCAGCCCAAAGGCGCCGGTCGCAAAGGACGCCGTCCCGTAGCCGCTCTGACAGTTCAGCCGGAGCGCGGCGTCCTTGGGGCCCTCCAGGCAGACCTCACCGTCCGCCGTCGGGTACCACGCCGCCTCGGTGCTGTAGACCGCGCCGATCCCGAAGGCGCCAGCACGCGAAAAGCCGTATTCGTCGCGCAGCCGCCGCCGCACCCGGCGCAGCAGCCCGTCGTGGGTCGCGTCCGCCAGGTCCGCGGTCTCGATCTTGCTCGGATCTCGCCGCCCGCCAGCCGCCCCGACCGTGATGACCGCCTGGCCCCGCTCGCGACAGCGCGCCAGCAGCAGGCACTTGTGCCGCGGGTTGTCGATGGCGTCGACGATGACGTCGTGGTGCGCGTCCAGCAGCGCGTCGGCGGTCTCCGCGGTGAAGAAGTCGGCGACGGCGCGCACCTCGCAGCCGGGGTGGATGCGGCGAACCCGCTCGGCCATCACCTCGACCTTCGCCCGGCCCACCTCGCCGTCCAGCGCGTGAAGCTGCCGGTTGGCGTTGGAGATGCAGACGTCGTCGAGATCGATGAGCGTCAGCGACGCGACACCGGTCCGCGCCAGGGCCTCCGCGGTCCACGAGCCGACGCCGCCGACCCCGATGACCGCGACGCGCGCGCGGCGAATCCGCTCCGCCGCCGCCACGCCATACAAGCGCACGATCCCGCCGAACCGCTCGTCCCACCCGTGCTCCGCCTGCGCCACGTCCACCGCGCCTCCCTTGAAGGTCTGCCGTGGGGCGTTGTAGCCAAGCGCGGCCGCCGAGTCGAGCACGTGGTCACAGCAGGCGTCAGACGCCTTTCGTCGCAAGGCGGCGCTCAGCCCTCCCACGGGTTGAGGACGTCGACGCCGGTGGGGGTGAAGTCGGTGACGTTTCGGGTGACCACCACCATGTCGTGGACCAGGGCGCTTGCGGCGATCAGCGCGTCCCGCTCGGTGCAGGGGTTGGGGACGTGGAGCCTTGCGCAGCGGAGGGCGACGCGGGTGTCGATGGGCAGGACGCGTCCGTGGAAGGCGGGGAGGACGTTGTCGGCCATCCAGGCGCGGAGCATGGCGCC
>CAZNZH010000461.1:0-5113 GCA_964577445.1 uncultured Myxococcales bacterium | reverse complement strand
TGGCCCCCAGCCCGCTGGCGGAGACCCTCGCCAGCCCGCTCAACCTGTGCGTGACCGCGCTGCTGCTCGTCGTGGTCCCCTTCGTCCTCACCCGCATGGCGCCGCGTGACCCCAGCGCCTTTGTGGAGGTCGACCCCGCCGCCCTCCCCGGCCTCGACCACCGCCAGGACGCCTCCGACGCCGCGACCCCAGGCGGCAGCGGCCTGGACCAGTCGCTTCTGCTCGCCGCCGCCTTGGCCGCCCTCATCTTCGGCTACCTCGCCATCTACCTCGGCCGTATCGGCCTGGGCCGACTGGACCTCAACGCCATCAACCTCGCGTTTTTGGGGCTCGGGCTGCTGCTGCACGGCAGCCCCGCCGCATACGGTCGCGCCGTGACGGCGGCCACCGCCGGGTGTGCGGGCATCATCCTCCAGTTCCCGCTCTACGCCGGCATCATGGGCGTCTTCATCCACGCCGGGCTGGTCGACCGCGTGGCCGGCCTCATCGCGACCACCTCCAGCCCGGCCGGCTTCGCGCCGCTGACCATGCTCTCCGCAGGCGCGGTCAACCTCTTCGTGCCATCGGGCGGCGGGCAGTGGGCCATCCAGGGGCCCCTGGTCGTCCAATCCGCCGAATCCCTGGGCGTCCCCTTGGGAAAAGCCATCATGGCCTTCGCCTACGGGGATGAGTGGACCAACATGCTCCAGCCCTTCTGGGCCCTACCGCTGCTCGGCATCACCGGCCTCGCCGCCCGCGACCTCATCGGCTACACGGCGGCGGTCATGCTGCTCTCGCTGCCCGTCTATCTCGGCTGCCTCTGGTTATTCTGAGCCGCCCGGCGCTGGCCCCAAGTCGCCCGCGGGCCGCCGCGCCTCGGCCAGCACGTAGCGGACGCCCCGTCACAGCGCCGAGCGCCGGTAGTCGCCCATGAGCTGAAACGCCGCCCAGAAGGCCGGCTCCTCGAAGGGCCGCTCGCCGTTGCGCTCGGTGCGCAGCACCTGGATCTGCGCCTGCCGGAGCGCGTCGAGCTTGTCGGTGTCCGGCTTGGCCAGCGCGCGGTAGAGCCGCTCCATCAAGAGCGCGGTGGACTCGTCGTCCACGTCCCACAAGCTCGCCACCAACGTCGGCGCCCCCGCCATGGCAAAGGCGAAGGCGAGACTGACCAGCTCGTCGCCCGTGGTCCGCCCGGCCTCCATCGCGGTCTGGCACGCCGAGAGCACCACCAGGTCGTTTCGCCCAGCCATGCCGGCGGTCCCGGCGATGTCGTGGACCGTCAGCGGCTCGCCCGCCATGACCAGCCGCGTCCGCAGCGGGTCGGCGTCGAGCACGCCGTGGGTCGCGAAGTGGACGATGCGATACTGGCTCGCCAGGGCCTGAAACTCCGCGCGGGTGGCCTGCGCGCCGAAGAGCACGTGGCCGTCAGGGAACCCGTTGCGGACGATGGCCTCGACCTCACTGCGCGCGCCGGGCAGCGAGCCGTCGGGGTTCGCGAAGGCCAGCAGGCGCCCCGGCGCCACCGCCCCGGGCGGCGCCAAGAGCTGCTCGACGGTCGTCGACGTCTCGTACGCGATGCGCCAGCGCTCGATGGCGTAGCGGCGCGGGGCCCCCTCGGGCGAGGTGAGCAGGGCGTGAAAGGGCAGGTAGTAGAGGCTGCCGAAGGGCATGACGACGACGGTCTTCGCTTGATCCAGCTTGGCCTCAAGCGGCCGCAGCAGCCAGGCGTAGAGCTGGCGCGACAGCACGTCGACGCGGGCGGGCTCGGTGAGCACGGCCGCGCGATAGGCCTGAACGGCGGCGTCGAGCTTCGCCGCCGGCACGTCGACGCGGAAGACGGCCGGCTCGGCCTCCGTCGGCGAGATCACGAAGACGTGCAGCGCCGCGTCGGAGACGAAATACTGTAGCAGCACCGCCCCCTCGGGCAGGGCGGTGCGACGCTGCACGAGGTTTTGCGGGTCGACACCCAGCGCCATGAAGAGGACGCGGTTGGACACGCGCAGCTCGACGACCACCTGATTCAGCTCGCCGCGGGTCGCCGCGACCTGCCGGGTCAGCTCGTCGACCAACTGGCCGCTGCGCTCCTCAGCGGGCCGTGACAGCGTCTGGTCCAGGCGCGACCTGGCCGCGCTCGCCCGATGCCGCGCCGACTCATAGCGGGTCAACCCAGCGCCGAGGTCCGCGTCCTGGGCGTCGATTCGCGAAGGGTCCATCAGCTCGCGAAGCTGCGCGTCGCGCGACAGCTCCAGCAGCTCCATGGCCCGGCGCGGCTGCCCGGCGTCCAGGAAGTGCTGGATGGCGTCCCGGTAGACCTCGCGCGCCCGGCCGTAGGACAGGTAGCCCGCCTTCGACCCCTCATCCCCCGTCGCCACCACGGCCTTGCCGAGCCGCGTCACCGCCTCGTCGAAGGCCTTGCCAGCCGCCTCGGTCTCGCCGCCCTTGTCGCGAACCCGCGCCAGGACATGCCAGGCCTTCCAGCCGAGCTCATCGTCGTCGGTCGCCGACGCGATCTTCACCGCCTCTTCGGCCGCCTTTCGCGCGGTGTCCACTGCGTCTTCAGACAGCTCGATCCGCGCCAACTCCGCCAAGAGCGCGGCCACCAGCGGCTCGCGCCCGAACCTCCGCGCCAGCTCCGTCGCACGCTTGAGCGCTTCGCGGGCCTTGGCGCTGTCCCCCAGCTCGCCGCGAGCAGCCGCGAGCAGCCCCAGCGCGTCCGCCTCGCCGACGTCATCGTCGAGGCTGGCGTAGAGCGCCGCCGACTGCTCCAAGAGCGGCACCGCCTCCGCCGGCTTGCCATCGGCCGCAAGCCACGCCTGCCCTTCCAGCTTGCGGGCCAGCGCACGCCACCCCGTCTCGCCCGACCGCTCGCCGAGCTGGTAGACCTCGGTGAACCGCGCGCGCGCCGCCTCGCCCTCCCCCTGCTTCATCGCGATGGCGCCCAGCACCAGCAGCGAGTAGCGCTCGTTGTCGGTGTCGAAGGCCTCGCGGCTCTCCTTCAGCAACGCCGCCGCGATCGGCTGCGACTCACCGAAGCGCGACGACGTGTAGAGAGCGTCCGCCAGTCGAAACCGCGTCGTCCGCGACAGCCCCCCATCGCCGGTGCGCGCCGCCGCCCGCACCGCCTCGCGCGCCACGCTCACCGCGTCCGCGAGGCGTCCCTCCTCGGCCGCCAGGTGGCTCCGCGCGTCGAGCGCCGCCTGCAGGCACCGCTCATCGTCCGCGGCCTCGCACACGGCGATCTGCGTCTTGATCGCCTCGGCGTTCGCTGAGAGATCGCCCAAGATCGTCCGCACGCTGGCCCACTGCCGGCGCGCCCACGTCGCCTCGACCAGGTCCCCGTCCGCGAGCGACAAGCGCACGGCCTCCGCGAGGATCTTCTCGCCCTCCTCGGTCCGCCCCAGGGTCGCGACGGCGCCGCCGATGACGCGGTGCGCCAGCGCGACCTTCTGCGGCACCCCGAGGCTCTGGTAGGTCGCCAGCGCCTTGCGCGCCAGCCGCTCCTCGGTCTCGAGCTCCCGCCGCTTCGCCGCCTCGATGGCGTTGATCAGCTCCTGGGCGGCCTCCGCCGACCGCCGCATCGACTCGGCCAGGTCGCCCGCCGCGGCGGTCGGCGTGCCCTTGAGCAGGGGCGCCAACGCGGCGCGGGCACGCTCCAACTGGTCGTCGACCAGCAACGCCCGCGCCAAGGCCAGCCGCTTGTCGGCTCGGTCCGGCGCCCCCTCCCCGAGCGCGGCGAGCGCAGACTGTGCCTCCAAAATCGCCAATCGTCGCAGGCGTTTGGGCTGCGTCGGCGCCGCCGCCCGCCCCGCCGCCAGCCGCGCCGCGAGGGGGACGCTCGCATGGCTCGCATCGGCCAGCGCCCACAGCGCGTCGCGGCGAGCGTCAGCATCGCGGATCTTGGCGATCACCTTCTTCGCCGGCGCGACCACGCCCAGCTCGCACAGCGACCGCGCCAGCGCCAGCTCGCTTCGCGGCGACCGAGGCTTCTTCTTGAGCGCCGCCATCGCGTCGCGACCACGCTGGGCCGCCGCGTATCCGGAGCGGATCTCGAACACGTCATCTTTGAGCTTCAGCGCGCGCTCCGCCTCGGTGACGGCCAGATCCCACTTGCCGCGCGCCGCCGCCGTCCGCGCCAGCAGCAGGTGCGGCCACGCGTAGTTCGGGTCCGCCGCCGCCAGCGTGGCGTCGCGCTCCGCGGCCGCCACATCGCCCGCCACCAGCCGCAGGTACCCGCGGATCAGCCGCAGCCACCCGTCGTCGGGAGCCGCCCTCAGGCCCGCATCCGTGGCCTGGTCGGCCTCGGCGTACCGCTGGAAGACATAGAGCGCCCACGCCAGCTCGGCGTGCGCGTCGGCGTCGCCCGGCACCATCTCGACGCGCCCCCGCATGAGCCGAATCGCCAGCTCCTCCTCGTTGACGTCGCGGGCGATCGCGGCCAACTCCTTGGCGGTCTGAGACATCCACCGCGTGTCGCCCAGCGCCCTCATCTCCTCAAACAGCGTGCTGACCCGCCGGTCTGCGTCCTCAAGGTTGTGATCACGGATGGAGCCGCGGGTGAACTCCAGGATCCCGCGTAGCTGCTTTCGCCGCGTCACCCGCTCCTGGCCGGCGCGGGCGGCTCGGAAGTGCTCGGGCGTCGAGCCGGCGTCCAGCGCCCTGTGGTAGCGCGAGAGCGCAGCGTCGTCGTCGTCCAAGCCCTCAAAGAGCGCGGCCAGCTCCAGCTCCGTCTCGGCCGCGCTGGTCCCGCTCTGCAATCGCTGCTGCCCCTTCGCGAAGGTCAGCCAGCCTCTCAGCGAGGAGTCATCAGGCGATCTCGCGCTCAGGGCGGAGAGCTTCGCCACCGCCTCGTCGAATCGGCCGGCGCGGACGGCCAAGTAGGCGTCATAGCGCGCCACCTGCGCCGCCTCGTAGCCCGTCGGTTTCAGCCGCTCCAGCTCGGCCGCCGCGAGCTCGTTGGCCTCCATGTCATAGAGCGCGCGAAAGAGCTTCCAGCGGGTCGTCGTGTCGTCCGGGTCACTCCGAAGGCGCCGGCGCTGCGTCTCGATCTTCCCGATCTCGGCGAGCCGCGCGGCCGCGTCGGGGTGGTCGAGCATCTCGCCGATGACCCAGCGGTAGATAGCCTCCGCCTTGGCGAACT
>CAZNZH010000460.1:0-5138 GCA_964577445.1 uncultured Myxococcales bacterium | reverse complement strand
CGTTGCTCATCTTCGCCGGTATCGTCGCGGGCCTCCCGGATGCGCTGGTCCAGACCTGGAACCTGAGCACCTTGGGCGGCGGTGACATGGAGGTGCCGCAGTTGGCGATGATCATGGTGATCATCATCGCCGTCATCGGCTTCATCGTCTTCTTCGAGAGGGGCCAGCGCCGGATCCCGGTTCGTTACGCCAAGAAGGTCGTCGGGACCAAGATGTACGGCGGCCAGAACACCTACCTTCCGCTGAAGGTCAACACCGCGGGCGTCATCCCGCCGATCTTCGCCAGCTCACTGCTGCTCTTCCCACAGACGCTGGCGGGGCTCTTTCCGGATGCGGCGATCGTCGAGTGGATGAACACGGCGCTGCTCCCCGGCAAGACCGTCTACAACATCATCTACGTGGGGCTCATCATCTTCTTCTGCTACTTCTACACGGCCGTGACGTTCAACCCGATCGACGTCGCCGACAACATGAAGAAGTTCGGTGGGTTCATCCCCGGCATCCGCGCAGGCAAGAAGACCGCCGAGTACATCGACCGCGTGCTGACGCGCATCACCCTCGGCGGCGCGCTCTACATGGCGGCGGTCTGTGTGCTCCCGACCTTCCTTCAGACCGAGCTGGGCGTTCCGTTCTACTTCGGTGGTACGGCGCTGCTCATCGTCGTGTCCGTGGGGCTCGACACGGTTCAGCAGATCGAGAGCCACATGATCACGCGAAATTACGAAGGGTTCGGTGGCTCTGGTGGTCCGCGCGTGCGCGGTCGGCGTCGGGGCTGAGTCGATGAGACTGATGCTGCTCGGGGCGCCGGGAGCCGGTAAAGGCACCCAGGCGAAGATGCTGATGGACCGGCTCGGCGTGCCGCAGATCTCGACAGGCGACATGCTCCGCGCTGCCGTGGCCAAGCAGACGGCCATGGGGCTGGAGGCCAAGCGCTTCATGGACGCCGGTGGCCTGGTCCCAGACGAGGTCGTCATCGGGATCGTGCGCGACCGCGTGGCCGAGCCCGATTGCGACAACGGCTACATCCTGGACGGCTTCCCGCGGACGGTGGTTCAGGCGGAAGCTCTTGAGGAGTTCGCGTCGTTGGACCGTGTTCTGGATATTCAGGTGCCCGAGGAGCGGATCGTCGGCAGACTTTCGGGTCGTCGAACATGTAAGGCTTGCGGTGCCATCTATCATGTTGTAAATAGCCCGCCCTCCGTAGACGGGGTTTGCGACCGATGCGGAGGCGTCGTCTACCAACGTAGCGACGACAACGAGGCGAGCATCCGTGAGCGCCTCCAGCAGTACAGAGCTAAAACCGCGCCATTGGTGGCGTGGTACGCCGAGAAGGGTCTCCTCGCTAGCGTCGACGGCGACGCCGACGCCGAGGTCGTCCAGGCGACGATCCTGAACCTCCTCGGAGTGAGCTGAGAGAGCTAGACATCCACGGTTGCGCCCGAGCCTGAAGAGGCTGGAACGTGCACCGAGACCACGCGGGCGACCGCGGCGCTAGAGCAAGGAAGGAAGCCATGAAGGTCCGGGCTTCGGTCAAGAAGATGTGTGAGAAGTGCAAGGTCATCAAGCGGCGTGGCGTTATCCGTGTGATCTGCGTCAATCCGCGCCACAAGCAGCGTCAGGGGTAAGGGTTCATGGCACGCATTGCAGGCGTCGATCTTCCGCGAAGGAAGCAGATTTGGGTCGCCCTGACCTACGTCTATGGCATTGGTCGGACCACAGCTCTCAAGATCTGTGACCAGGCTCAGGTCATCCCCTCCACGCGCACTGAGCTCTTGGGTGACCAGGAAGTCGTGCGCCTCCGCCAGATCATTACGGACAATTATCGCGTCGAGGGCGATCTTCGTCGCGACGTGTCGTTGAGCATCAAGCGATTGATGGATCTGGGCTGCTACCGCGGCCTCCGCCATCGTCGTGGCCTTCCAGTGCGCGGGCAGCGTACCCACACGAACGCCCGCACCCGAAAGGGGCCGCGTCGTCAGGCCATCAAGAAGAAGAAGTAGTCCGCGGTGACGATTCGCCCGTTCACGAGGAACTGAGACATGGCCAAGCCGAAGTCCGTAGGTCGCAAGAAGGTCAAGAAGAACGTGCCCACCGGTGTGGCGCACATTCAATCGACCTTCAACAACACCATCGTAACCATCGCCGATCCCCAGGGGAACACCGTCTGCTGGTCGAGCGCCGGCAAGCGGGGCTTCAAGGGCTCGCGCAAGTCGACGCCGTTCGCCGCGCAGTTGGCCGCCGAGGACGCGGCTCGCGAGGCGCAGGACCACGGCATGCGCACCTTGACGGTGTTCGTGAAGGGCCCAGGCGCAGGTCGCGAGGCGGCGCTTCGGGCGCTGCAGACCGCTGGACTCCGCGTCACGACCATTCGCGACGTGACCCCCATTCCGCACAACGGTTGCCGCCCGCCCAAGCGTCGGCGCGTTTAAGAAGCAGCGAGGAAGCACACTATGGCCAGGTACATCGGACCGGTCTGCCGCATCTGTCGGCGCGAGGGCCTCAAGCTCTTCTTGAAGGGCGATCGTTGCTACACCGAGAAGTGCGCGTTCGAGCGGCGCGCGTACGCGCCTGGCCAACACGGTCAGGGGCATCGCAAGCGAAGCGACTACGGCGTCCAGTTGCGCGAGAAGCAGAAGGTGCGGCGTATGTACGGGCTGCTGGAGAAGCAGTTCCGTCGCAACTACGTCATGGCCGACCGCATGAAGGGCGTGACGGGTGAGAACCTGCTTCGCCTGCTGGAGACGCGGCTCGACAACGTGGTGTTCCGCCTGGGCTTCGCGGTCAACCGTTCCGAGGCGCGCCAGCTCGTGCAGCACAACCTCGTCACGCTGAACGGCCACAAGGCGAACATCCCATCGATGGCGGTGAAGGTCGGTGATGTCATCGATCTGAAGCCCCGCGCTCGCAAGCACCTGCGTTCGCTCACGGCGCTCGAGAGCGTCGATCGACGGGGACTACCCCAGTGGCTTGAGCTCGACCGGAAAAATTTCCGCGGCAGCATGACGGCGCTGCCTGAGCGCGAGGACGTCACGATGCCCATCGAGGAGCACCTCATCGTCGAGCTCTACAGCAAGTAGCAGTTCGCTGGGTGGCGTCGAACTCTCGGCCCGCCCACCATCCGCCATCGGCTGTGCCCGCCCCGTCGCCTCGTCGGCTCTCGGGGCACCCTTCCGGACAGGGGACGCGATATGTATCGAAACTGGCGTGAGTTGATTCGCCCCAAGAGCATCGAAATCGATCACGACTCGCTGAGCGAGCGCTACGGACGCTTCGTGGCCGAGCCGCTTGAGCGCGGTTTCGGCATCACCATCGGCAACGCGCTGCGCCGGATTCTGTTGGGCTCCATTCGCGGCAACGCGATCGTGGGCGCCCGCATCGAGGGCGCGCTGCACGAGTTCACGCACATCCCGGGCATCGTCGAGGACGTGGCCGACATCGTGCTGAACCTGAAGGAAGTGCAGATCAAGCAGACCGGCGGCGGCGCGGTGACGCTGCACGTCGAGCGCCATGAGCCCGGACCTGTGCGCGCTGGTGATCTGGCCGTCGCGGCGTCGGTCGAGATCTTGAACCCCGATCACCTCATCGCGACCGTCTCCGATGACGGCAAGCTGGTCATGGACCTCATCCTCGATGAGGGCAAAGGCTACATCCCGGCGGAGAGCAACAAGCAAGAAGAGTGGCCCGTCGGCACCATCGCGCTGGACGCCATCTTCTCTCCGATTCACAAGGTCAACTATCGGGTGACCAACGCTCGCGTCGGTCAGCGAACGGACTACGACAAGCTCACGCTCGAGGTCTGGACCAACGGCGCGGTGCTGCCCGAGGACGCGGTGGCCTTGGCGTCGAAGATCCTCAAGGAGCAGGTCCAGATCTTCATCAACTTCGACGAGGACGTTGAGCCTGAGCTCGAGGATTCGCCCGGTGAGGCTCCGCTGAACCCGAACCTCTACCGCACGGTCGACGAGCTTGAGCTGTCGGTGCGCTCGGCGAACTGCTTGCAGAACGCGAACATCCGCCACATCGGTGAGCTGGTGCAGAAGACCGAGGCGGAGATGCTGAAGACCAAGAACTTCGGCCGCAAGTCGCTCAAAGAGATCAAAGAGATCCTGACCGAGATGGGACTGGGGCTGGGGATGAAGCTCGATGGTTTCGACCCCAACAAGTTCGCCGAAGAGACAGAGAACTAGGCTCAGTTGAGCGGGCGCGTCGGCCATGGGCTGGTCGCGCTTGGTGTGAGGAGAACCGGAAATGCGTCACTTGTACTCGGGCCGCAAGCTAGGCCGCACGTCGAGCCACCGTAAGGCCATGTTGCGCAACATGGTGACGTCGCTCCTCGAGCACGGCTACATCCATACGACCGATGAGAAGGCCAAGGAGCTGCGCCCGGTCATCGACGGTATGATCACCCTCGGCAAGAAGAACACGCTGCACGCCAAGCGGCTGGCTGCGCGCACCCTGCGCGGGCGCGACGTGCTCGCGAAGCTCTTCGACGTCGTCGCGCCCGGCTACGCCGAGCGTGCGGGTGGCTACACGCGCATCATCAAGATCGGCAAACGTGCGGGTGACAACGCGAGCATGTCGCGCATGGAGTTGATGCCGCCGGGCGCGCCCGAGCTGCGCAAGGGTCGCCGTCCTGCGGCGCCGCGCGTCGCCCCCACGGTCAGCCGCCCAGAGACGAAAGAGCGGTTCGACGCCGAGGAAGGCGAGGGCTGAGGCCTGACGCCGCGTGCGGGGCTCATGGGGCCTTGACACGGCAGGGCGCGGTGACTACGGTCCGGCCCGCTCCCGCTTGGGAGCACTGACATCTGAAGAGTGATCGGGGATCGTCTAACGGCAGGACAGCAGATTCTGGTTCTGCTTATCTAGGTTCGAATCCTAGTCCCCGAACCAGTCGGCAACTCAGGCCCCTCGTGGCCTTGGCTGCCGACATCTTTCATGGGGCGTTCGTCTAGCGGTTAGGACACTGGCCTCTCACGTCGGCAACACGGGTTCGATTCCCGTACGCCCTACCAACGCCCGGATGCGAAAGCGTCCGGGCCTTTCCTTTGTGCGCCCGGCATGGGCGCTGACCTGGAGGTGCAAGTCCGCTTGAGGATAGGGGTGAAGCCCCGAAGGTAGAGCGGAGCGTGGAAGCGTCG
>CAZNZH010000459.1:0-5142 GCA_964577445.1 uncultured Myxococcales bacterium | reverse complement strand
GCAGCCGGTGCCGCCGCCGCCGCCGCCGCGGGCGCGACCGTCTTTTCGGCAGGCGCCGCCTCGCTCTTTGGGCCGGTCGCCGGGCTCGCCACCTTCGCGCCCGCGGCCTTCGCTTCGGCGGCTTCCGCGCGGGCGGTCTCCCGCTTCAGGTCCCACTCCAGGTTGGCGACCTGGTTTTCCAGCGCGTGGATGGTGTTGCGCAACTGGCGCAGCTCTTGGCGCGACGCCAGATTCAGCGCGCGCGCGAGGCCCTCGGACTGCTTGTCCCAGTTCTCGCGCAGATCCGACCGCAGGCTGATGGCGCGCTTCACCGCGTCCTGAAACTGCGGGTTGGAGAACACGCGCAGCGCCGCCGGCGAACCGAAGAGCTGCCCGGCCTTCTTCAATAGCGTCGTCTTGACCTGGTCGATCACGGCAAACCTCCTCGTTGGCCCCGGGCCTTCGTACGCCCCACAGGCCCCCGACCGCAAGGGCCCGGAATCATCGGCGAGCGCGCGCGGCGCTGTCAATTCCCGGCGTCAAGAGCATGCTGCTGGCCGCCCGTCGGACCTATGGTCGGGTCGTGTTCGACCCCAGCGCCCCATCCAAACCCGGGCCGGCCCCACCGGCGCAGCCCCACGCCGACGCGCGGTCTCCGAACCCCGCGCCGCCCGCGCCGCTGCGCCCGCCCGCCGGCTCAGACTCGGCGGCGGACCGCGTGCCGCTGGACGTCCTCGCCATCGGCCGCACCCCCGGGCCACGCCCCACGCCGCCGCTGCTCGTGGACGGCCACCGCCGCCCGATCCACTACCTCCGGCTCTCCGTCACCGACCGCTGCAGCTTCCGCTGCGTCTACTGCATGCCCCAACACGGCGTGCAGTTCGTCCCCCGCGAGGAGGTCTTGAGCTTCCAGGAGGTCACCCGGCTGGTCCGCGGCTTCGTCTCCCTCGGAATTCGCCGCCTGCGACTCACCGGCGGTGAGCCGCTGCTGCGCCGCGACCTGCCCCGGCTGGTCGAGGCGCTCGCCGCCATCCCGGGCATCGAAGATCTAGCGATGACCACGAACGCCTACGCCCTCGCGCCCGTGGCCCAGCGCCTCCGTGACGCGGGCCTGCGCCGGTTGAACATCAGCATCGACACCCTCGACGCCGCCCGCTTCGCCCGGATCACCCGCACCGGCACCCTCGACCGGGTCCTGGCGGGCGTCGAGGCCTCGCGCGCCGCGGGTTTCGGCCGGCTCAAGTTCAACGCGGTCATCGTCCGCGGCTTCAACGACGACGAGCTGCCGGCGCTGGTCGAGTTCGCCGCTGAACGCGACGCGGTCATGCGCTTCATCGAGTACATGCCCATCGGCGTCGACGGGTTTTGGAGCGACCAGCGCTTCATGGCGAGCGACGCGATGCTCGCCAGCCTCGCTGCGACCTACCGAATCGACGAGCCCATCGGCTACGGACCCGCCGCGGGCATCGCTGGCGAGGGCCCGGCGATCTACCGCGACCTGACGCCCCTGGGCGGCGGAAAGACCACCCGCGTCGGCTTCATCAGCGCGGTAAGCCACGGCTTCTGCTCGACGTGCAACCGCGTCCGCGTCACCGCGACCGGGACGCTACAGGAGTGCCTCGCCCACCCGGGCCAGTTGTCGCTGCGTGACGCGATGCGCGCCGGGGTCGACGACGCCGAGCTGACGCGCATCATCGCCGACTCCCTCTGGTCCAAATCATCAGGGCACAGCTTCGCGCCCACGGGCGGTGGCGACGTGCGCCAGACCATGAGCGTGACCGGCGGCTGACCCCCCATGCGGCAGAAACCCCCACACGCAGGTCGGCGTCCGCGGCTCACCAAGCCTCGGGGACCGGCTGGGGGCGTGGGGGCCCTGAGGAGCGTCGCCACCTTCGCGCTCCGCCAGACCGGGCTGCGGGCCGGCGTTGGGCTCTTGCGCCGCATGAACCAGGAGCGCGGGTTTGACTGCCCGGGCTGCGCTTGGCCAGATCCAGTGCGGCGCAGCATCATCGAGTTTTGCGATAACGGCGCGAAAGCAGCGCTGGATGAAGCCACTACTCGGCGCGCCGACCCCGCGTTTTTTGCAGCGCACTCCCTCGCCGAGCTGGCCACGTGGTCTGACCGCGCGCTCAACGCCGCCGGCCGCATCACCCAGCCGATGCTCCGGGACGCCGGCAGCGACCGCTACGTCCCGATCTCCTGGGACGAAGCCGACTCGATCACCGCCTCAGCGCTGCGCTCGCTCCGCCACCCCGACCGCGCCGTCTTCTACACGTCGGGCCACGCCTCCAACGAGGCGGCGTTTCTCTACCAGCTCTTCGCGCGCCAGCTCGGGACCAACAACCTCCCCGACTGCTCGAACATGTGCCACGAGTCCACCGGCGTCGGCCTCGAGGAGGTCATCGGCGTCAGCAAGGGGACGGTCAGCCTCGAGGACTTCGAGCACGCCGACCTCATCTTCGTCATCGGCCAGAACCCGGGGACCAACCACCCGCGCATGCTGAGCGCGCTTCAGGCCGCCGCGCGCCGCGGTGCCCGCATCGTCTCGATCAACCCGCTGCGGGAGACCGGGATGGTGCGGTTCAAGCGCCCCCAGGAGATCTTCCGCATCCTGGGCGCCGGCACGCTTATTGCGACCGATCATCTCCAGGTGCGGATCAACGGCGACGTCGCGCTGCTCCAGGCGCTGGGGAAGGCGCTGCTCGAGCTGGAGGAGGCCCGGCCCGGCCAGGTGCTGGACCACGCCTTCGTCCACCGTCTCACCTCGGGTTTCCCTGGCTACCGGGCGGCCCTGGCGACCTTGGACTGGGATCTCCTGGTCGAGGAGTCGGGTGTGTCGCGCGCTCAGATCGTCGAGGTCGCGCGCGCCTACGCGTCGTCTCACGCCGCCATCGCCTGCTGGGCTTTGGGCTTGACCCAGCACGAAAACGGCGTCGCCAACGTCCAGGCCGTCACCAGCCTGCTCCTGATGCGCGGGAGCGTCGGCCGGCCAGGCGCCGGCTTCTGCCCGGTGCGCGGCCACTCCAACGTCCAGGGTGACCGCACCATGGGCATCTGGGATCGACCCACCGAGGCCTTCTTGGCCGCGCTGGACGCGGGCGTCGGCATCACCTCGCCGCGAGGCCACGGCTTCAACACCCTCGAGGCCATCGCCGCCATGCACACCGGCCGCGTCGACGTCTTCGTAGCGCTGGGCGGCAACTTCATCTCCGCAGCGCCGGACACGGCGCACACGGCTGCCGCGATGGCGCGCTGCGGGCTGACGGTCCAGATATCGACCAAGCTGAACCGCTCCCATGCGCTCACCGGCCAGCGGGCGCTGATTCTGCCGTGTCTTGGCCGCACCGAGCTGGATCGGGGACCCGACGGCGCCGCCCGCGCGCTGAGCGTCGAAGACTCCATGAGCGTCGTCCACCTCTCGGCCGGCGTGGCCCGGCCCGCCGGCCGAGCCCTGCGCTCAGAGCCCGACATCATCGCGCACATCGCCGCCCAAACCCTGGGCGAGCGGGCGGCCATCGACTTTGTGGAGACCGCCGCCGACTACGACCGCGTGCGCGACCTCATCGCCAAGGTGGTCCACGGCTTTGAAGACATGAACCGCCGGATCCGCGAGCCCGGCGGCCTCCAGTTGCCGAATCCAGCGCGGGAGCGCGTGTTTCGCACCCCGGACGGCAAGGCGCGCTTCGTCTTTCACCCCTTGCCCCACCGCCAGCTCGAGCCCGGCGAGCTGCTGATGATGACCATCCGCAGCCACGACCAGTTCAACTCCACGGTCTACAGCGACGACGATCGCTACCGCGGCATCCACGGGAGCCGCCGCGTCGTGCTGATGAACGCCGAGGACCTGACGGAGCGCGGCCTGCGCCATCGCGCCCTGGTGGACGTGCACAGCCACTGGCGCGGGAGCACCCGCAGCGTCCACGGCTTCTTCGCGGTCCCCTACGACATCCCGCGCGGGTGCTGCGCGATGTATTTTCCCGAGGCGAACCCGCTGGTTCCGGCGGGCCAACACGCCGCGCGCAGCTTCACCCCGGCCTCGAAGAGCGTGGTCGTCACGGTGGTCGCGGCGGCAGCGCCCGCGGGCCTGCTCGAGTGAGAATCCGCGGGCCTGCTCGAGGCAGCGCCCGCGGACTCCGACGCGACCGGGAGCTTGTAGCGGATAAGGGATTCAGGTGGATCCGAGGTGCTTTCGCGGTGCTTCGGCGAGGCGGAGCGAAGCGAAGCCGTTTCCAGATCCGAGGAAAACCAAGGGGTTTGCCGCAGCGGTTCTGGGACGCCGAGGCGCCCGAAAGCGCCCGGAGCCGACGAATCATCTATCCGCTACACGCGACTAGGCCTCGCGGATCGTGATCGAGCGGACCTCGATGGGCGTCTTGGGGCGGTCCCCAGCGCCGGTCGGCGTGCGACCGATCTGATTGACCAGGTCGATGCCCTTGACGATCTTCCCGAAGACCGGGTGCTTCGACGCGCCCGGCGAGAACCAGTCCAGGTAGCTGTTGTGGACGGTGTTGATGAAGAACTGGCTGCCGCCGCTGTTGGGGCGGCCGGTGTTCGCCATCGACAGGGTCCCGGGCTCGTTCGAGAACTTGGCGTTCGGCAGGTGCTCGTCGGCGATGTTGCCCGACGGCGGGCCGCCGGTGCCGGCGCGGGGGCTCTCGGGATCGCGGCTGTGCGGGCAGCCGAACTGGATCATGAAGTTCGGGATCACGCGGTGGAAGTGCAGGCCGTCGTAAAAGCCTGACTGGGCCAGCTTGATGAAGTTGCCGGCCGTGATCGGCATCTCGTCGCGGAAGATCTCCGCTTCGAACGTGCCGGCGCTGGTGTCGAACGTGGCGATGGGGTTGGCCATGGGGTGCTCCAATCGTGCCGTGGAGACGATGGCCTACCGCGTCTGGGGGCCTCCGGCAACCGCGTCGCGCGTCAGCCGCGCTCGCCATCTGGCGGTCGGTCGCGCACCCACGGCCGCCCTGGGTGACGGATTCGGGCTCCCCGGCCCGACTCGTGTACCATCGCCGCTGCCCTTGGCCGCGGAGCGCCCGTGACGCGATCCCCACCTCTGTTGCTCGCCGCCGCCGTGTCGGTCGCGGCGCTCCTCCTGGCGTGCTCGGACCGCGTCAGCGTCACCGGCCTCGTCGTCGACCGCATGGGCGGAGGCGGCCTGGG
>CAZNZH010000458.1:0-5153 GCA_964577445.1 uncultured Myxococcales bacterium | reverse complement strand
GCGGACCCAGGCCGTGCGCGCGATCACGCTCCGCACCTCGTCGCGCACCGCGCCCGTGCCGTGGCCGTGGATGATCCAGACCGCCTCGTCGTCCGCTTGCCACGCGTGGACGAGGAAGCGCTCGACCTGATCGGCCACCTCGTCGCGCCGATGACCCCGCAGATCCAAGGTGATGGCGTCGGCGCGCGGCGGCGGCACCAACTGCGAGGCGTCCCGCGAGTCATCGGCCGCGCTCGCCCGCGCTCTGGCCTTGGGCGGGGCAGGGCGGGGCGCGCTCGGCGCCACCTCGCCCGCGACGCGCCCCAGCCGGGACAGCTCGACGGTCATCTTCAGCGAGCCGATGGCGACCAGCGCGTCGCGGCCCCGCACCTCCACCACATCTCCGGCGCGCCGCAGCGAGCGCACCCAGACCCGCGCCCCGGGCTCGGGTGGGCCCTCGAGATCGCCTCCATCCCGCGGGCCCGGGGCCGCGCCCTGGGATCTCCCGGCCGGGGAGGGCGGCACCACCAAAGGCGGCAGGGCCTCGTCGTCCCGCGCCTGCGCCTGGACGAGGCGCGCTTCCACCTCGGCGACGGTCTTGCGCTTCCGCTCCAAAGACGCCGGGTCCCGTTCGTCACGCACGTCTTTCACCTGTTCCCGTATGAGCTCCAGGGCAGCCCGCACCTCGTCGCGCGCCTCGCGCCGCAGCGCAGCCACCTCGGCCGCCGCCTCGCGCTCGAGCCGCTTTCGCTCGCGCGCCAGCCGCTCGGCCTCGACCCGCGCCCCTTCGGCCGCCGCGCGCGCCGCCCGCGCCTCGTCATCCGCCACCCCACGCGCCGCCTCGAGCCGCTCGATGGCCTCCGCCAGGCCCGCGTCGCCGACCGCGATCGCGCGCGCCCGCTTCAGGATGTCGGCGTCAAACCCCAAGCGCTCGGCGATCTCAAAGGGGCTCGACGCCCCGGGCTCGCCGACCGCCAGCCGATACGTCGGCGAGTGGCTCTGCGCGTCCATCCCCACCGAGGCGTTGGCGAACCGCGGGTCCTCGTAAGCCAGCAGCTTCAGCCGCTCGTAGTGGGTGGTCACGAAGCCGCGGGCGCCCCGCGCCGCCAGGGCCTCCAAGACGGCGATGGCCAGCGCCGCGCCGCGCTCCGGCTCCGTCCCCACGATCAGCTCGTCGAGGAGCACGAGGGTCCGGTGGTCGGCGTCGGCGAGCACGCCGCTGAGCGCCTCGAGGTGCCCCGAGAAGGTCGACAGGTCGCGGTGGATATCCTGGGCGTCGCCGACGATGGCGTAGAGCGCGTCAAAGAGCACGACGCGGCTGGACGCGTCCGCGGGCAGGGGGATCGCCGCGTGCGCCATCAGCACCATCAGGCCCACGGTGATGAGCGTCACCGTCTTGCCGCCCGTGTTCGGGCCGGTGATGAGCACGAAGGCGCGGTCGGTCTCCAACACGATGTCGTTGGCGACCACCTGCACGCCATCGAGCAGCAAGATCGGGTTGTTGGCGTTCACCAAGCGCAGCACGCCGTCCGTCGCCACCTCGGGGATCGACGCCCCGTGCCGCTCGGCGAAGAGCGCACGCGCGCTCACCAGATCGAGGCTGGTGGCGATGTCCAGCGCTTGTGCGAAGGCCTCCGCGTCGTCGCCGACCCAGCGCGAGCGCTCGATGAGCACCCGCAGGGTCTCGGACTCGACCCGCGAGAGCATCAGCTTCACGTCGTTATTGGCCCCGACGAACTCCTCCGGCTCGACGAACACGGTCTGCCCGGTGTGGGACGTTCCATGAATAATTCCAGGCACTTGCGACTGAAACGACGCGACGACCGGGACCACGTAGCGCTCCTCGCGCTCGGTGTAGTAGTCGTCTTGAAGGAGCCCTTCGATATCGGCACGTTGGATGTAGCGGTCCAGGCGCTCTTTGATGTTCTGGCGGATGGAGGCCAGGCGCCGCCGCGCGTCTCTAAGCTCGGGGCTCGCGTCGTCGCGGATGTGGCCGGAGGCGTCGAAGGTCGAGGCCAGCGCTGAGCCCAGACGCCCGAGATCGGCGAGCTCCGAGGCCATGGCCGCCACCCGGGGCGCGCTCACCGCGTGGGTGCGGACGTAGCGGTGAAGCCGGCCGAGGCCCTGGGCGCAGGAGGCGACCGCCACCAGCTCCTCGACGGACGCCGTGCCACCGCGGCGGCACCGATCGAGGATGCGGCGGATGTCGGTGAGGCCATCGAGCGGCAGCGGCGTTGGCGTCGTGGAGGCGGCGGAGCTCGGCGACGGCCTCGAAGGTGACGCGCACCTCGGCCGGGTCGCCGAGAAATGCCAGCGCACGCGCCTCGGCCTCGGCGCGCTCCGTGTGACAGCACGCGGCGAGGGCGCTCAAGACGCGAGGCCAACCGAGGTCGCTGAGGCAGCTCGCTGACACGCGGATCATGCGGCGGACCTTCGCTGAGCGGCGGATTCGGGTCAAGGCCCGCCCTCACGCGCCCACCGGATAACGTCTGATAATGTATATTATGGTAACTTTCATTGCGCCCCGATACCGGCCCGCCCCACGCCGCCCTGACGGTCGCCAAGGAGCGCCTTGCCGGGCCGATGAGGCCGGGCTAACCTTCCGCCGATGAAAACGGGACGATTCGCGGTGCGCCGCCGACTAGGGAAGCAGTAAACGCCGATGTCGTATCTTGAGTACCAGCCCGATGAAGGCGGAGTGCGGCGCGTCCCCATCGGCGCCGACAACCCCACGGTGAAGATCGGGCGCGCGGCCGAGTGCGAGATCCGCACCAACAACAACACGGTGTCGCGCCGCCACTGCCAGGTCGTCTTCTCCGGGTCGGAGTACCGGGTCAGCGACCTGGGCAGCTCCAACGGGACCTTCTACGACAAGCAGCGCATCACCGAGCATGTGCTCCAGTCCGGGGACATCTTCTACTGCGGCAACTTCCGCCTCGTCTTCCACGCCGACGCGGACGGGGTGGACGGTCACGAGTCGGTGGACTTCGGCGCGCCGGCACAGGCTGTGGTGCCCGCCCCCGAGCCGGACGTCCACGCCATCGCGCTGCCGTCCTTCGATGAGGCGTCCAGCGAGTACGCGTCGGTCGATGAGGGTGCGTCGGACCTGCCGACGGGCGGCTCCGACGAGCTCGGCGAGGCCATCTACGCCACCGTCGCCGCTCCCCCTGCCCTGTCGCCGGCGCAGCCCGACGCAGCCGAGCCGCGGCAGCCTTCGACGCGCCCCGGGACGCCCGACGACCACGCCGTGCGCGCCCTGGAGGAGGCGCTGCGCTCGCGAACCGAGGAGCTGGAGCTCTTGCGCTTGCAGATCGAGAGCTTGGAGCAGGCGACCGACGACGCCATCGCCGGCGAGGAGCGCGAGTCCGAGGCGCGGGGGGCCGCGGAGGCTCGCGTCAAAGAGCTGCTGGCCCAGTTGGACGCTGCCCTGGCCAGTGACAGCGCGGCGGATACGGCGAGCGCCGAGGCGTTGGCCCAGGCCCACGGCGCGCTGGAGGCGAAGCAGTCCGAGCTCGATGGGTTGGCGGCGCGAGCGGCGGAGCTCGAGGCGAGCGCGTCAGAGGCGGCCGAGGAGCTCGAGCGGCTCCGCGAGGCGCTGGCGGAGGCCGAGGGCGCCGCGGCCGCCGGCAGCGAGGAGCTGAGAGACGAGCTCGCCGACCTCCGGCGGTCGCTACAGGCGGCAGAGGGCGAGCGCGACGAGGCCGAAGAGAGCCTGGTGGCGCGCGAGGAGGCCCTGAACGCGGCCGAGGCGCGGATCAAGGCGCTGGAGTCAGGACAAACCGAGCGCGTCGTGGCGCTCGAGCGCGAGGTCGCGAGCCTTCATGAGGCGCTCGTCGCCGCACCGCAGCCCGGCGAGGTCGCGGATCTCGAGCAGCGGCTGCAAGACGTCCAGGACGCGCGCAGAGAGGCGCTGGAGTCGGTCGCGCGCTTGGAGGCTGAGCTTCGGGCCACGAGGAGCTCGGCGTCGGCGGACAGCCAGAGCGTCGCGGCGCTCGAGGAGCGGCTCAGCGGGTCCGAGAGCGCTCGCGCGCAGATGGAGCGCGAGCTGGCGCAACTCAAGGATCTGCTGGTGGGTTCGGCTGGCGCCGAGGACGTGGCGGCGTTCAAGGCGCAGATCTCGGAGCTGGAGAAGGCCGCGCTGAAGGCGGCGGCCGAGCGCACCCAGGCGCTGGAGCGCGTCGATCAGCTCGAGGGCGACTTGGAGGCCGCGCGGTCGGAGGCGGCCGAGCGCGCTCGCCAGGTGAAGAGCCTCGAGGGCGACAAGGCGGCGCTCGACAAGCGGCTGGCGGCGCTGGAGGCCGCGGGGGCCAAGGGGGAGGCGGCGGCGGCGGAGCAGGCCAAGGCGCTCAAGGGGCTCAGCGGCGAGCTGGCGCACGCGAAGGAGGCGGTGGCCGAGCTGGAGCTGGAGCGCAAGAAGCTCGACGACGAGCGGCGCCGGCTCGAGCAGCAGCTCGCGAGCGCGCTTGAGGATAAGTCTCAGGCGGAGGCGGAGCTGAACGCGACGACCAAGGCGCGGGGCGCGGCGGAGAAGAGGCGGCGCGACGCCGAGAAGGCGCTCGAGAAGAGCCAGGCCCAGGGTGGGCAGGCGGAGGAGGCGCTGGCCAAGGAGCTGGCGGCGCTGCGGACCGCGGTGAGTGAGGCGGAGGCGCGTGCGGAGGCGGAGGCCGGCAAGGCGAAGGAGGCCGATAAGCGCGCGGCGGCGGCTGAGAAGGCGAAGGCGGCGGCGGAGGGCGCTGCGGAGGCGGCGCGACAAGGGCTGGACGAGGCGGCGGAAAAAGCGCTCGCCGACGCGTTGGGGGCGGCCGAGGCGGCGAAGGCGGAGGCCAAGGCCGCGGCGGAGGGTCGCGCGACGGCGGATCAGCAGCGTGAGGCGGCGGAGAGGGCGTTGGCCGAGGCCACCGCAGCGACCGCGGCTGCCAAGGCGCGGGCTGACAAGGCAGCGTCGTCCAGTATCCACGGCGTGGGAGGGCGAGGGTATGTCTTCTTGCCGGGAGCCGACGGCGCGTGGGTGCCCGCGCCCTGCGCAGTCACGCGCGCGCGCACTCTCGGTGGCGCTCCATGGGCTCCTCGGGGTCCATCCCGACGGCGCGAACCAAGGATGGCGCGCGGCCCGCCTCTCTCCGTAGCATGCGGGCGTGACCGACGATGCCGACACGGAGACCCTCGCGCCGTCG
>CAZNZH010000457.1:0-5156 GCA_964577445.1 uncultured Myxococcales bacterium | reverse complement strand
GCGTGCGAGGTGTAGTCCAGATGGTGCTCGCCCGTGGCGTCGGTCTCGGCTTCGCGCTGGTGCAGCAGGGCGCGGTTGTCGGCGATGGCGCCGACGGTGGCGTCGTCCGAGACGATGGCGATGTGGAGGTCCGGGAGCGTCATGGCGGCCATTCAAGCCGCGGGGCGGTCTGACTGCAAGGAGGGACGGCGGCGCTCGAGCGCTGTTGTCGGCGCACGGGGGAGCGTGTAGGGTCCGCGCGATGAGTCTTTGCACCCTTGTCGACCTCTATGTTCCAGCAACGGCGGCGCCTTTCGGGGCGGTGGCTGAGGCGGCGGCGCGTGCGGGGTTGGACTGTGTGGTGTGGGTGGCCGAGGGGCCGGAGGGGCTGCCTCCCGCGTCGGCGGCGCTCAGCGAAGACCGCAAGCGGGCACCGCTTCATGGGGCGCTGGTCGTGGGCGGCGAGGGCTACCGGATGCTGCTGTTGGCGCCGCGGGCGAAGCTGGCGAAGCTCTACGCTGCGGTGGGCGCGCTGGGGTCGCCGGCCGCGATCTCGGCGGCGGCGCGCGCGGTGGGCGGGGTGGCGGTGGCGGTCAGCCCACGCCAGGGCGAAGGCGGCGCGGTCGCGCGTGAGCCGGCGCCGCTGGCCGAGGATTGCCAAGCCGGCATGATCGTCCAGGTGTGTGAATCCACACACTTTGGCCGCGACCTGGACCTTGAGGACGCAGGCGCGCTGAGCCGCCGCATCTTGGGCGCCACGGGGCCCTTCGGGACCCTCGACGACGTCGGGCGATACGCGACCTACGTCCCCGGAGACGCCCGAGATCTCGACGATCTCATCGCGATGCTCGCCAAGGGCTCAGGCGTCGCCGTGGAGATAGGCGGCTCAACGCCCGCCCAGCCGCCAGCCGGCGACACGCCACCGCGCCGCGGCGGGCGCAGCAGGCGGCGCGGCCCGCGACAACGGTCTGGCGGCGGCGGCGAATAGGCCGAGATCGGGTCGTTCCTCTGCCGACGCGTCCTGCTCGCTGTTCGCATACTCGGCTGCCATTTGTAGTCGGACATGCAGCCGAGCCGGTTCGGCGACGTGCCCGACTCGACCGGGCGACTCACCTGCGGGTTTCATGTTGGGATGCGCTGCGCTTTGAAGGGTGGGCTCGGCTTTGCCGACCGGGTAGGCGTGCCATTGGGCGCAGGACAAAAATCCGATTGCGTCTCGGACTTTCATGTTCTAGCTTGCCCCGACACACCGGAGAGCCCGCCCGTGTCCAACACATTACGCCTACCCGACCTCGTCCTCGGCGACCTTGAGCGCGACGTCCTCGAAGCGCTGTGGCTGCATGGCCCGCTCAACCCGGGCGCGGTCCACGAGCGAGTCGGCCGCCCGCGCCGTATCTCGGTCAACACCGTGTGTTCCGCGCTGAAGCGGCTGTGCGACAAACAGCTTCTGAGGCGCGAGAAGGTCAGCCACGCCTACGTGTACGAGGCCGCCGTGAGCCGGGCCGAGCTTCAGCGCCAGATGCTGGGCGGCATCGCCAGCCAGTTCGGCGACGAGCGCAGCACCGGGTTTCTGGCGGCGTTCGTGGACCTGGCCGAGCAGTCCGGCGACGAGACCTTGCGCCGACTGGAGCAGATGATCGCCGAGCGTCTCGGCAGCGGCGACCGATGATCGGCCTCGTCGAAGGCGCCGTGCTCGCCCTCACCTTCCTGGCAGCCGCCGCGCTGCTGGCGGTTGTGGCGTGCAGCCCATGGGCCACGCCGGGGACCCGCGGGACCCCGGCGTGGCGCGCCGCCACCGCCCGCGCTTGGCTCTACGCGCCGCTCTGGCTGCCCGTCGTGCTGCTGGCCTGCGCGCTCATCCCGCACCTCGTCGGCGGGTTCGGCGCTGGCGGCGACCACTGCGCCGCACACCTCAGCGACCACCAGCACCACCTGTGCCTCATCCACCCGCCCCACGCCTCGCAGCACGCCCTGAGCTGGGCGCTACCCCTCTCGCTGGCCCTCAGCGCGCTGGGCGCGATCGGCTATTCTGCTAGGAAACGCCTCGCAGAATGGCGGCTGTCACGCTCGCTGGTCGCCATCAGCAGACCGTCGTCTTACGGCGACGACGTTCGCCTGCTGGACCAAGACGCGGCGCTGGCCCTGACCGTCGGTTGGCGTCGCCCCACGGCGCTGCTCAGCACAGGGCTCATCGCGGCCCTGTCGCCGGCGGCTCTCGCGGTCGTCGTGGCGCACGAGCGCGCCCACATCGCCCGCCGCGACACCTGGTTCGCGCTCTTCGACCGCTTCGCCGCCTCGCTCTTACCGCGCCGCACGGCCGCGCGGCTGCTGGACCGCATCACCGTGGCCCGCGAACAAGCCTGCGATGAGGCCGCTGCCCGGGGCGCTGGCGGTGCGCTGGCCGTCGCCTCCGCCCTCACGCGGGTCGCCCGCCTCGGGATGGCCGTCCCCGAAGCCGGCGTCTCGGTCGCCTCCGGCCCGCTTGAGGCGCGCATTCAGCACCTGCTGGCGCCCCAGCCGCCAAGCGCGCGACCGTGGCTTGGCTTGGCCGCCGCGCTGCTCGGTATCGCGCTGCTCGGTGCGGGCCCCGTGCACACGGTCGCCGAGCACCTCATCACCTACCTGCTGCATTGAACCGGGGCGGCTCAGTGAACGGACCGTCGGGTACCCGTGACAGACTTTGGGTTGTCCGAAGTCGGCGCCACTCGGCTGGACCCCCACGGTAGTTCACGCTCGGCCCCCCCTCTGGGACGGCACTTCGAGGATTCATGGCGGCCTTTCCACATTTCAAAACTCCGATCGCAGCTCGGATTTTATGTCTCTGGGCGGCCTGCGGGCTGGCGTCCCAGGCGCGGGCTGAGCCGCCACGTTGGTCGGCGGATGATGCGGTCGCAGCGGCCCTCAGCGCCCCAGCGCTCGACGCGATGCTTCAGGCCTCGCTGGCGGAGGCCCGGGCGGAGATGGCCGAGGCGACGCTGCGGCCTCTCCCCGCGCTGGAGCTCAGCCATGAACAGATCCTCGGCGGGCGCGACCGGCGCTCGCTCGAGTTCACCGCGGGGCTGAGCCAGACCTTCGACCTGACCGGCTGGCGCGGGCGACTTCGGGGCGCGCTCGTGCACCGTGAGGCCGCGCTGCGGGCTGACGCCGATTGGTGGCGTGTGGAGACGGCGGCTCAGGCGCGGACCGCGTTTTTCGAGGTGCGCTATCGCCAGCAGAGGCTGGCGGCGCTCGACGCGATGACCCAACGACTGGGGCGAGCGGTCGCGGCGATCGCAGCACGGGCCGCCCAGGGGGACGCCTCCGAGTACGATAAGCTGCGCGTCGAGCGCGCCGAGCAGATCGCAACGGCGGAGCGGATTCGCGAGCAGTCGTTGATCGACGAGGCTTGGGCCGTGCTGGCCGGGGTGGCTCCGTGGCAGACGCGCCCAGCGCTGACCGGCGAGTTGGCGCCTGGAGCATCGGTGGCGGGTCACGCGGAACCGCCGCTTCAGCCACACCTGGCGCGACTGAAACTCACGGAGCGGGCGCTGGCGTCGGAGATCTCGGCCGCGGGTTCGCCTTGGCTCCGCGGTTGGAAGGTGGGGGCTGGCTACCGCGCCGTCGACGATGCGGGCGGCACCGGCCACGGCTTCGTGGTGTCGCTGGGGCTGCCGCTGGCCTTCCGAGACACCGAGGCGCCGCGGGTCGCGAGGCTGAAGGCCAGTCGCGCGCGAGTGGCGAGCGAGCTGAGCTTGTCGCAGGCGGTGGCGGAGCGTACCGCGGAGGCCGCAAGGACTCGGCTGGACGCGGCGCTCGCGGGGCTGGCGAGGCTGCCCGTGGCGGCTGGTGACGCCGAGCTGACGCAGCTTGCGGAGGCCGCGTACGGCGCGGGTGAGGCGAGCTTGGCTGAGCTGCTGGACGCCTACGCGAGCGAGACCGCGCTTCGTCTCGCGCGGATCGATTTGGAGTGGGAGGCGCGCCGCGCCGCGATCGAGCTGGATCGACGGCTCGGCTTGGGAGTGACCCGATGAAACCTGGCATTTGGGCAGTCGCTATCACGATGGTGGCCGGCTGCGGCCCCCATGACCATGCGGAGCATCCACACCCGCACGAGCCCGGTGGGCACGGCGAAGCGGCCCACGCCGACGAACACGAAGACGAGCACGGGCACGGCCACGGCGGCGAGGGCGCGGCGGAGGCGGTCACCCGCTGGGGCGAGAAGACTCAGCTCTTTGTGGAGTTTCCCGCGCTGGTCGTCGGCGAGGACAGCCCCTTCGCGGCACATCTGACCAGCATGTCGGACCATCTACCAGTGGGGACGGGCAAGGTCACGGCCGAGCTCTCGGGCGGCAGCGGGCCGGTCGAGAGGTTCGCCGTGGACGCGTCGTCGGTCGCCGGCATCTTCCGGCCAGTGGTGCGCCCGACCCACGCGGGCAAACGCCAACTAACAGTGCGCCTGGAGTCGGGCGAGCTCTCGGAGACCCACGAGCTGGGCGAGTTCGTGGTGTTTCAGACCCGGGCTGAGGCCGACGCGGCGGCACCCCACGAAACAGAAGACCCGGGCGGCATCTCGTACCTCTTGGAGCAGCAGTGGCGGGTGGAGTTCGGACTGGAGCGCGTCCAGGCGCGGCCGATGCGGCCCAGCGTCCCGGCCTTCGCTCGATTGGCGCTGCCGTCTCAGGCAGAGACGGTCGTGACGGCGCCGCGCGAGGGCCGCGTGTTGGCGGTCGACGGGCGCTTTGTGGCGGTCGGGGACCGTGTGGAAGACGGGGCGGTCCTGGCTGCGCTGAGCTCGGCGGCCGCGGGCGGGGCTGACCTCGCCAGCCTGGACCTCGCGGTGGAACAAGCTGCCATCCGGGTCCAAGCCGGGCAGCGGGAGGTCGCGCGCGTTCGGCCTCTGGTGGCGCAAGGCGTGCTGGCCCAGCGACGCCTGGACGAGGCCCGAACTGCGGCGGCGGAGGCGCAGGCCGCACTCCGGAGCGCCAAACGCCAGCGGGAGAGTCGCGGGGTCAGCCAGCAGGTGGCGGGCCGCGCGGACACGCTGGTCTTGCCTAGCCCCCTGAGCGGGACGGTGGCGGAGGTCTACGTCGCCGCGGGCACCTGGGTCGCCGCGGGCCAGCCCATCGCGCGCGTCGTGAAGCGGGGCGAGCTGTGGCTTGAAGCGGGGGTCCCCGAAGCCTACCTCGGGCGCATCTCCC
>CAZNZH010000456.1:235-5171 GCA_964577445.1 uncultured Myxococcales bacterium | reverse complement strand
CCCCGGGGGCTCTCCCCACCGCCGACTCCTCCGCCGACGACCCCCACAGCGCCGCCAGCCGCCTCGCCGCCGCCTCCGACCTCGTGGAGTCCGGGCGCAGCGACGCCGCCACCGCCATCGTGGTCTCCGTCCTCCGCAAATTCGACGACCTCTCGGTCCTCCCCCAGCTCCTCACCCTCTGCTGCGGCCTCTTGCAGATGGAGTCACCGCCCGAGGGCATCGTCGCGACCACCGAGCGCGCGCTCCTCATCGACGGCCCGCTGGGCGACGGGCTCATCGCCGCCCTGCGCGAGGACCCCCTGGCCGCCTTCCCGCTGCACGCCGGGCTGCACCGCGCCGCGGTCGACCGCCGCCGCCCCGATCTGCTCCGCGTGCGCCTCCTCGAAGCCTGGCTCGGCATCTGGCGCGCCACGGACACGCCGCCCGACGCGGGCTCGCTCCACGACCTCATGCACGGCGACGTCGGTCTGCTACCCCTGGCCGCCGCACGCCTGGGCGCGGCCCTCGACCCCGTTGGAGCCGCCCGCGACTTCCTCGTCCGGCACCCTCCCCTGTCGACCCCGGCGGGCACCTACGGCGCCGCCTTGCTCACCCTCGCTCACCCGGGCTGAGGCCCCTCATCGGACCAACTCACCCGGTCGCGCCCGCCCGACTTGCTCGCGTAAAGCGCGACGTCCGCCCGGCGCAGCAGCTCATCGGTGCTCACACCCTCCACCCCAAAGAGGGTGGCCACACCAAAGCTCGCGCTCACCGGCACCGTTTCGCCCTGCGGCAGCAAGAACGCCGCCTCGCGAATCGCCTGGCGCAGCCGCTCGGCCACGCTGGCTGCAGGGTTCGGCGGACAGTTCGGCAGCACGACCGCGAACTCCTCGCCGCCAAGCCTCCCCACCATGTCGCCCGGCCTCAGCGCGCGCTGTAGCCGAATCGCCAGCTCCTTGAGGACGAGATCGCCGCCGCCGTGTCCCCAGGTGTCGTTGATGCGCTTGAAGTGGTCGATGTCCAGCATGATCACCGTCAGCGGCTCGCCCTGCTTCTGGGCCGTCTCGATGGCCCGCTCGAGCGCCTGGGTGAACGCGCGCCGATTCGCCACGCCCGTCAGCATATCCGTGGCCGCCAGCCGCTGCAGCAGCTTGTTCTTGCGCTGCAACTCGCTGGCCAGCTCCTCCTTGTCACGCAGCAGCGCGTCCTTCTCCGCCAGGGTCTGCTGGAGCTTCTGCGTGAGATCCTCGTAGCTCAGGTTGATCTGAATGAGCGCCTCGTTGGCCGAGCTCATCAGCTCCTGGTACGAGGGCTGCTGCTGAATGCGGATCTCCATGTCCCGGCTGGCGATCTGCATCTCTACGTTCAGCGTGTCGACCGCCTCCTGGAGCTGAAGCCGTCGCCGCCCTCCCAGCCGCGACAGCGCGGCTTCAGCGCGCTGTGCGGCGCCGTCGACCGCGCCGGTCTGCACCACGTCGGCCAGCACATCCGCCGCACGGCATATCTCCAGCAGCCGCTGGGTCTTGCGATCGGCCATCTCGGCCCGCAGATCATGGTGCAGCGCGACAACCTGGATCATGTCGCTGGGCAAGCCCCACGCGCTGGCCGCGTCGGCGAAGGCCTCGGGGTGGGACATGCCCGTCAGCGCGCGCTCCTCGGCGATGCGCGACGCCCCGAGCCGCCCGCGCAACTGCTGCAGCGCGCCCCGATGCTCCGGGAAGCGTAGCGCCAAGATCACACTCCCGAGATCCTGCACCAGCGCGAGGGTGAAGGCCTCGGAGGGGTCCTCGTAGCCCGCCTCGCGCGCCAGCAAGATCGCGGCCGACGCTCGGCGCAACGAGTCCTCCCAGAAGTTCATCGCGTTGAACTCGCCGAGATCGATGCCGGCCATGCTCGCCTGGACCGCGTGGCTGACCGCGATGTTGCGGATGCTGCGCGTGCCCAGCACCACCGTCGCCTGCTGCACCGTGCGGACCTCGCGCCCCACGCCATAGGCGGCGCTGTTGGCCAACCGCAACAACACCGTCGTCATGCTGGGTTCGCGGCCGATCAGCCCGGCCAGCTCGGCTGAGGAGGTCTCGCCGTCACCAGCAGCCTTGATGATCAGCACGAGACCGGCGGGGGGGGACGGCAGTTCGGTAGACATGGAACTCCCTACGCACAGGGTGTCGCATCAGGCACGGCGGCAGCCCCGGTGACGGGCCATTGTGACAGCGCGCGCCTGGGTGAAGGGTCGCGCAGCAGCGCCCGACAGTCCGAGACCGAGGCCATCGTTTGCTATGTGTATTCGTACACCACAACGGGTGCACCTCGCTACGCGCTTAACCCGCACACCCCACGATCGCACGCCAGGCTTGACCTGGCGGTGCGCGGGCAGTGCACAGGCGCTATGAGCCCGCCGTGCTGAGCGCGCGCACCTCGCGCCCCGCTTCGACGCGCAGGCGCACGCACCCCCAGGCCATGCCTGGCATGATCTGGCGGTGGATCTCGAGCTTCCCGAAGCAGGACTTCGACCCGTCATCAGCCCGCACCCCGAGGGCTGGCAGGCGGTCGAGATCGTCGCCGGCCTCGCCCCCCAGCACCGGGATCTGCGGGCGAACGCGGAACGGGGCGCCCCGCCCGGGCTCAGCGCCGGGACCCGGGCGTTGGGGTCGCGAACCGAACGCGCCCTCGCGGTTGAAAGGGCGTGCCCTCTCCATTAAGGTTCGCGGCCTTGGGTGCGTATGAAATCCTGGAGGCCACCCCATGACGTTCCGACGTGTCGCCGCTTTCCTGCTCGCCCTCGGCGCCGGCCTGACCGTCTCGATGGCGGCGCCGAGCCCGGCGCAGGCCACGACGGTCCTCCAGGTCGACCTGCCCGAGCTGACCATCACCTCCGAGTGGGTGGTGCGGGTCCGCGTCGACGCGGTCCGCGCGGTCGACCTGCGCCCCGAGGGCACCTTCGCCACGGACTACGATCTCGTCATCAGCGAGGTGTACCGCGGCCAGGATGTCCCGAAACGATACACCCTGCGCCTGCCGGGCGGCGAAGGCGCGGATGGCCTCGCGATGCGCATCCCCGGCATGCCCACCTTCCGCCAGGGTGAGGACGTCGTGCTCTTCCTCGAGCGCATCCCCAGCGGCGGTTTCATACCGTGCGGCCTCGGCCAGGGCGTCTGGCGGGTCCGGATGGACGCCCTTGGGCGCGCTTGGGTCACCCAGACCCTCGACGGCGCCCACATGATGCGCCGCGACGCCCAGGGGCGCCTGCGCGGCGTCGAAGCCCCGCTGCTCACCTCGGCCCGCCCCCTGGAGGCGCTCGTCGCGGACGTCTACTCAGCGCAGCTCCCCTAAAGCGAGGAACCGCTGCCCCGACCCAAAGCAGCAGCCGTGGCCTTGAGCTCTCGGCCCCCCTCCAAGGCCCGTAGGTCCACGCCGATGACACGTCCCGCGACGCGCGCCGCCCGCCTCCTGCCCACGCTGACCGTGGTCGCCGCGCTCCTGGCAGCGACCACCGCCGCCCACGCGTACTCGGTGAGCCTCACCGGCGGCAGCACCGGGCAGATCGTTCGATGGAAGCAGGCCAGCGTCGGCTACTGGCTGAACCCGAGCTGCTCGGCCGATCTCAACCCGACGGTCTGCCTCGACGAGCTGCGCAAGAGCTTCGCCGCCTGGAACACGAGCTGCGCGGCGCTGAAGTTCGTCGAGCAGGGCCCGTCCAGCTCCACCAAGCTCGTGCCGGTCGGCTACAGCACCAACGGGAAAAACGAGCTCGCCTTCATCGAGAACAGCGTGTGGAGCTTCGGCAGCTACGTCCTGGCCGTGACCTCGCCGGTCTCCTACGGCGACGGGGCCATCTTCGAAGCCGACATCGCGTTCAACGGGTACCTGCAGACCTGGAAATCCAGCGGCGCCACCTACTCGACGGACGTGCGCAACGTCGCCGTCCACGAGATAGGCCACCTCTTCGGGCTGATGCACGTGCTCGGCGGGTATAACCCCAACAACCCGCCCACCATGGCCCCCAGCGCCGACCCCTTCATGAAGACACGCACCCCCGACGCCGACGATCTCGCGGGCTTCTGCTTCCTCTACCCGGCCAACACCTTCGCGTGCGCGACGAACACCGACTGCCCGGCGGTGGTCGACGACGGGCCGCAAGGTGAGTACTACGTGGGCCAGGTGCCGTGCCAGGCCGATGGGTCGTGCGGCGGCTTCTCGACTCAGCTCCCCGCCGGCGACGGCGTGCTGGGCGACGTCTGCGCGTCGGACTACGACTGCGTCAGCGGGCTCTTCTGCCAAGCGCTGTCGGGCAGCAGCGGCGCCTGCGCCAAGGACTGCACGCCGGGCGTCGGCGGCTGCCCCACCGGCTTCGCGTGCTACCCGTACCAGAACCAACCCAACGCGGGCGTCTGCCTGGTCGGCAGCGGCGGCGGCGCCACCAAGCAGCTCGGTGAGGCCTGCGCGAACAGCGCCGAGTGCATCTCCCAGCTCTGCGTCAGCGGCACGACGGGCGCGGCCTGTCGTCAGCCGTGCAGCGCCTCAGCGCCCTGCCCGGCGGGTCAGACCTGCTCGCCCCTGCCCGGCTCCAACGTGGGCGCGTGCACCGCGTCCGCACCGGTGACACCGAAAAAAGAGCTCGGCGAGCCCTGCCAGACCGCCACCGAGTGCGCGTCCAACCTCTGCGCCAACGACGGCACCGCGTCTCGCTGCACCCAACGCTGCCAGAACTTGCAGCAGTGCCAGAATGGCCAGGCCTGCGTCCCGCTGGCGAACGGAGGCGGCGGCTGCTTCGACGTCGACCAGAGAGACATCGGCGAGCCCTGTGACTCGAGCGGCGCGTGCACGAGCGCACCGAGACGCGCGCGAAGTACGCCCTGCGCGCGGGCGCGCAGACCATGCAGGAGGTCGACCAGACCGAGGGCTTCGAGCAGCGCTACGACGAGGTGGTCCAGGAGGTCGACGCCGAGGGCGACGT
>CAZNZH010000456.1:0-225 GCA_964577445.1 uncultured Myxococcales bacterium | reverse complement strand
CCGGCACCTGCCAAGACGACACCGACTGCCCCTGCGGCATGCGCTGCGGCGCGGTGACCGCCGGCGGCTCCAAGTGCATCCCGGCGGCCAAGCAGGGCTGCGTGCCCGATAGCCGGCCCTGCGCCGCCGACTCGGAGTGCAGCAGCGGCCGCTGCTCGCCGACCGAGGCCGTGTGTGTCCAGGTCTGCTCGATCTTCGAGCCCCCAGGCGCCTGCGGCGTGGGCT
>CAZNZH010000455.1:4327-5179 GCA_964577445.1 uncultured Myxococcales bacterium | reverse complement strand
CCGGCCCGACGGCCCGCGCGAAGGCCGCCAGGCGCGTCACGCTCGGCAGGCCGAAGGCCCCCTTCGGGAATCGCAGGCGATAGCCGCTGCCCTTGCCCAGGTGCACGGCGCCCACGACCGAGCCTTCCGTCGGCCGGCCCGCTGAGCTGGGCTTCGGGCGCGGACCGGTCTTCTCAAACCGCAGCAGGTCGCCGGCCCGAATGCGTGCCCCGGGCCGCAGCTTATTGCAGCGCTCGAGCTCCGCGATGCTGACCCCGAGCTTGTGAGCCGCCTTCCCGAGCGTGTCGCCAGGCTCGATCGCGTACCAGCCCTCCCAGACCGGACCGCTCGACGCCGCGTCGGACCCCGCCGCGACCTTCACCGTCAGCACGGCGCCCAATTGGATCATGTCGTCCGGGCCGACGCGCTTCGGGTTCCACCGCCGGAGATCGGCGAGGCTGACGCTGTACCGCGCCGCGATGTGGGAGAGCGTGTCCCCCCGTCTCACGCGCACCTCGATGGTCTGCATCGGCACGTCGTCAGACGCGGATGCTCTGGCCGCCGAGGTCGGTAGCGCTGGCGCCACCAGCAGGGCGACGAGCAGCAGGGGCATCGCCAGGGAACGCTTCACGCGGGGTGTGGTGTCACGCCCGCCGCGGCGATGTCAAGGCAACAACGCCGAAGGTCGCGTGCGACGCCGGCTGCGAGCCGGCTGGGCGGCCCGCCCGAGGTGCGTAGCGCCGTTCGCCCCGTGGCCGACATCCATGTCAGGGTTCGGGCTGACCAAGGCCGCCGCCGACCCCGCCGATCACCGGGTCGGCCCTGTCTCCCTGGGGTTCTCCGACCGCGCGGCCGCCTTGGCATGAGCCTTGC
>CAZNZH010000455.1:0-4317 GCA_964577445.1 uncultured Myxococcales bacterium | reverse complement strand
TACCTCACGTCGTGTGGCAACCCGGTTCGCGCGGACACGAGAACCGGGTGGTTTCTTCATGAGTTCCTCCTCATGGTGTTGAAGGCGATGGCTCCGGCGGGTGACGGCCTCCGGGGTGCATCGCCTTCGTTTTTCTGGGCGGGAGGGCGGCGCCGATGAAGCGCACACCGCGCCGCGTCGAGTTCCTGCGCGCCTTCGAGCTGCCGGCAGGGCCGCCGCTGTACCTGGAGCGGCCGGGGGCAGCCACCGCGCACCTGCGGGCGTTCGTCCTCCCGGGCCGGCTCGAGCGGCTGCGCGACATCCTGTCTCGCCGGACGCGCCACCTCACCGTCTTGCTCGAGCGGGTGCACGATCCGCACAACATCGCGGCGTGCCTGCGCACCTGCGACGCGTTCGGGATCCAGGACCTCCATATGATCCCGGACAACCCGACCTCGACCAAGATCTCGCGCGTCGTCAGCAGCGGCGCCCACCGCTGGATCACCGTGCACCGCCACGACGACACCGAGTCCGCGCTACAAGCGCTGCGCGTCGCCGGCTACCGGGTCTACGCGACGGCGCTGGGCGCTGGCCCCGCGCCCGCGCCGGTCCACGAGCTGCCGCTGGCGGACCCGCTGTGCATCGCGTTTGGCAACGAGAGCGACGGCGTCTCCGACCTCCTGCGCGACCACGCCGATGGGCTCGCCGCCATCCCGATGCAAGGCTTCGTCGAATCCCTCAACGTCTCCGTGGCCTTCGCCATCGCGGTCGCGACGCTGCGCCACCGCCTCGACGGGCTGACGCCTCCGCCTCCAGCCCTCGAGCCGGAAGAGTCCGCCGAGATCCTCGACGGCTGGATGGTCCACGACGTCGGGCGCGCGCGCGCCGTGCTGACGGAACTCAGTCGTCGCGCCGCCTTGTCGCGCGACACTCCCTCTGATTGAATCGGCTTAGTCTTCGGGTGAGGTTTGACGCGATGCAGAGATATTTGGCGATGGAGATGGTCCGGGTGACCGAGGCAGCGGCGCTGGCAGCGGCACGCGTCATGGGGCGCGGCGACTCGGATCTGGCCGACCGGGCGGCGGTCGAGGCCATGCGCCACGAGTTCAACTACATCTCCATCCGCGGCACCGTGCGGATCGGCGAGGGCGAGCGCGACGAAGCCCCGATGCTCTTCATCGGCGAGCAGGTCGGCGCGGGCGGGCCGTCGGATCCGGAGGTGGACATCGCGGTGGATCCGCTCGAGGGCACCACGATCTGCGCCCGCGGCGACACCAACGCCCTGGCCGTGGTCGCCATCGCGGCACCGGGGTGCCTGCTGCACGCGCCCGATACCTACATGGAGAAGATCGCGGTGGGGCCCGACTGCGCGGGCATCATCGACCTGTCGCGCCCGGCGACCGAGAACCTGTATCGAATCGCCGCGCGCAAGGAGATGTCGGTCAGCGAGCTGACGGTGTGCATCCTCGATCGCGACCGTCACGTCGACCTCATCGCCGAGGTGCGGCGCGCTGGGGCCCGAATCCGGCTCATCCGAGATGGTGACGTGTCCGCGGCGATGGCCACCGCGGTGAGCGACGGCCCCGTCGACGTGCTGATGGGCATCGGCGGCGCCCCGGAGGGCGTGCTGGCGGCCGCGGCGCTGCGAGCGCTGGGAGGCGACATGCAGGGTCGCCTGCGCTTCCGAAATGACGGCGAGCGCGAGCGTGCCATCGCCATGGGCATCGAGGATCCCGACCGGATCTTCGGCCTCAACGACCTCGCCTCGGGCGACGTGATCTTCTCGGCGACCGGCGTGACCGACGGCGACTTCCTCAAGGGGGTCCGCTTCGATTCGCGGGGCGCCTCCACGCACTCCGTGGTGATGCGGTCGGCCTCGGGCACGGTGCGCTACGTGACCGCGCGGCACGACTTCACTCGGGGATACGGTATGCCGCGGATGCCGGTCTAGGAGCTCGTAGCAGGATGCGAAACCTCATCGGCCTCGAGATGATGTGCTTCGGGCGCACGCGCCAGTTCGAGCTGACCTATGAGGGCGGCGGCTACATCGACGACAAGGGCGAGCCGGTTAAGGACCTGCTCGACATGGCCTGCCTTGAGTGCACGACATCCTTCTACACCCGTGAGGGTGACGCCATCGGCTACTGCCCGAACTGCGGCAACATCGAGCGCAAGCGCTTCGAGCGGCGCGAGGATCTCGTGACGTTTCTGCAAGGCCACGATCTGTCCTGGGCTCGACGCACCGGCCGCGAGCCGCTGACGGTGCTCACCTTCGACGGCGACTGGCGGCTCCGGTTCTCGCGCGATCTAGAGCAGCTCACGGCGACCGGAAAATACCGCGAGGTCCGCGCCCTGTGATCGAAGACGACCGGCCGACGGTCGCCGTCGTCGTCATCGGCAACGAGGTGCTCGCCGGCAAGGTGGCCGAGCAAAACGCGGCGTACCTGGTGCGCCGCTTTCGCGAGCTGGGCGTCCGGCTGCTGCGGGTCGAGTTCATCCCCGACGACCCCGCGGAGATCGGCGCGACCGTGGTCCGCGTCGCTGCCATGGCGGACTCCGTCTGCACGACGGGCGGCGTCGGCCCCACCCACGACGACATGACCATCGGCGCCATCGCCGCGGCCTTCGCCGTGCCGACCCGCCACGACCCGACCTTGCTGGCGCTGGTCGAGCGCTACTTCGGCGCGGAGACCACGGACGCACATCGGCGCCTCGCCCTGGTCCCCGACGGCGCCAGCCTCGTGGGCGGCGCGGGCCCGCCGTGGCCGACGATCCTCTTTCGCAACATCTATATCCTGCCGGGCATCCCGAAGCTGATGGCCGCAAAATTCGAGGCGCTGGCTCATCGCTTCGTCGGCCGCGAGCTCTTCGCGGGGGCCGTCGAGGTCAGCGGCCAGGAGGCCGATGTCTGCGACCCCCTCAACGCGATCGTGGCTGCGCATCCCAACGCCGAGATCGGGTCCTACCCGCGGCGCGAGGCCGGCGGCTGGCTGATCCGCCTGACTGTGGAGTCGCTCTCGGCCGAGACGGCCCAGCTCGCCCTCGAGGAGCTGCGCACCGTCTTGGCCCATCGCGTCGTGGCGTTCGAGCCACACAGCCCGACGCGGCGGCGCTGATCCGCGGGCGGCATCGCCGTTGAATTTCATCAGGCTGGATGGTAGGGGCCCCTACCCTTCCCGGAGGAAGCGACCCATGGCCACACCGACCATCGGCATCATCGGCGGCAGCGGACTCTACGACATGGAAGGCGTCACCGGGCTTGAGCGCGTGCCGGTGCGGACGCCGTTCGGGCCGACCTCTGACGCCATCAGCGTCGGCGAGCTGGACGGGCACCCGGTGGCGTTTCTGTCGCGTCACGGTCGCGGCCACCGCCTCGCCCCCCACGAGATCCCGTACCGCGCGAACATCTGGGCCCTCAAAAGCCTCGGCGTGCGTTGGCTCATCAGCGTGTCGGCCGTCGGCTCCATGCGCGAGGACATCGCCCCCGGCGAGCTGGTCATGGTCGACCAGTTCATCGACCGCACCCGCGCGCGCACCTCTACCTTCTTCGAGGACGGCGTCGTCGCGCACGTCGGCTTCTCCGATCCGGTCTGCGGGCTCTTGCGCGCGGCCCTCTGCGACGCCGCGGGCCGCGCCGGCGTTCGGTTTCACGACGGCGGCACCTATGTGTGCATCGACGGGCCGCAGTTCTCCACCCGCGCCGAGTCCCAGCTCTTCCGGAGCTGGGACGTCTCGGTCATCGGCATGACCAACCTGCCGGAGGCCCGATTGGCCCGCGAGGCTCAGCTCGCCTATGCCACCATCGCGCTGGCGACCGACTACGACTGCTGGCACCAGTCGGAAGAAGAGGTCACGGTGGCCGGGGTCGTCGCCATCATGAAGAAGAACGTGGTCAACGCGCAGCGGGTGATTCGCGCCGCGTTGCCGCGCATCCTCGCGCTCGCCCCCTCGCCCGCGTTCGCCGCGCTCCAGCACGCGACGATGACCGCGGCCGAGGTCATCCCGGACTCGGCCCAACAGCGTCTCGCGCTATTGCTAGACGATCGCGAGTTCCACACCCCGGAGGTGGCCCAGTGAGCCTGCTCGTCGTCGGTTCCGTCGCGTACGACTCGGTCGAGACACCCCGCGATCACCGCGAGGACGCCCTGGGCGGCTCGGCGACCTACTTCGCGATCGCCGCGGCGCTCTTTCACAAGCCGTCGTTGGTGGCCGTGGTCGGCGAGGACTTCCGCGAGCGCGACGTCCAGCTCCTCGAGAGGGCCGGCGTCGATCTGGCCGGCCTCGAGCGCGCGGCCCAGGGACGCACCTTCCGCTGGAGCGGCCGCTACAGCGCGGACC